>JBEDKG010000056.1:0-4630 GCA_041172205.1 Actinomycetota bacterium
CAATTAGTTGGTCACCGATTGTGTAGTAAGGGTGAAGAGCCGACATCGGGTCTTGGAAAATCATGGCGATATCTTTGCCACGAATTTTGCGCATTTCCTCGTTTGGCAGACCAATGAGTTCTACGTCGCCGTCATCGGTTTTAAGAATTACTGAACCGGTGATGGTGGTCTTGGCAGTTGGCAGCAAACCCATGTAGGCAAGGTTGCTCACCGACTTACCTGAACCTGATTCACCCACGATAGCTAGGGTTTCTCCGGCGTTTAGGTCGAATGAAACACCAGCAACGGCATTCACAACGCCATCAGGAGTTTTGAAGGCGACCTTTAGGTCACGAACCTGAAGTAATGACATTAGACCCTCACTCTCGGGTCGATGAACGCATAGACGATGTCAAGGATTGCGTTCATAATTACCACGATTGCCGCTGCAAAAATAGTCGTTCCAACAATCACCGGTAGGTCAATGTCGACTACGGCGCCAAGAGATAGACGTCCCATACCTGGAAGGTTGAACACAGCCTCGGTAAGAATTGCTCCGCCGAGCAGACCCGCGAAGTCGAGGCCAGCCATGGTAACAATCGGCGCAAGAGCCGCACGCATGGTGTGCTTACCCAAGATAACGCCGTCGCTTAGACCCTTTGCTCGCGCGGTTCGAATGTAGTCTTCGGTCGAGATTTCAATGATCTGGCTGCGAACAAATCGGGTGTAAATAGCTGCGTAGGCGAATGCCAAGGTAATCCAAGGCAAAACCATGCTTAGGAACCAACCACCTAGATCTTCATCCGGAGCGGTGTAACCGCCAGCCGGGAACGGCGACCAGTCGAGCTTGATGACTAGGAAGACGATCAGCATTAGACCGGTTAGGAAGGTAGGAAGCGAGGTTCCAACAAGAACAAACGCGGTTGAAAGAGTGTCCCAGATTTTTCCGCGGAAACGGGCGGCGACGATTCCAAGACCAACACCAACGATTAGCCAAAGGATTAGCGAACCAATTGCTAGCGAAAGAGTTACAGGAAGTGCGTCGAAAATTAGGTCAGTAACACAGGCGTGCTGCTGGAAAGAGTAGCCAAAAGAAGGTGCTGCACAGTGGAAGGCGGCTGCACCTTCACCGAAGTCACGACCGGCAAACAGGCCAACGAGGAAAATCCAGTACTGCTCAAAGAATGGCTTGTCGTAACCCAAACGGTGACGGTTAGCCTCGATGATTCCTGGGTCGTTACAGCTCTTGCCACAGGTTAGCGATGCTGGGTCGTATGGCAGCAAAGCAAAAATTAGGTAGACGGTAAAGCTAACCGCAAGGAGGATAAGCAGCGTTAAGCCGAGCCTGCGCGAGATGTAGGCCAATAGACCGTTCATCATTTCCTTTCGATACTTGCGGATTTGTTGTTACTGAATGTTCGTGGTGTTGGGGCGAACCCCAACACCACGAAACAATCTGTTAGATGCTACTTCTGGATGTAAAGGTCACCGAACGACAATGCGCCCTGTGGCTCCCAGAAGAATGCGCCACCGATCTTCGAGCCCCAGATTTCCTGAGTCTTCGAGAAGGTGCCAGGGATTACCCACATCTGCTCCATAGCGTACTTGTTTAGAGCTGCCCATTCCTTACCCTGCTTTACGCGGTCTGGCTCGGTTAGGTTAGCGTCTGAACGCTTCTTGAAGTCAGCGTAAGCTGCGTCATCCCAGTTCTGTGACATTGGGAATCCACCCTCTGCGGTGAACAGTTCAGGAATAACGGTTGAAGCGTTAGCCCAGTCTGGAGCCCAACCACCAGCAGAAAGGTCGCCCTGCTTGGTTGCGTCTAGAACAACCGAGTAGTACTTTCCTGCTTCGATGAAGTTGAACTTCATGGTGATACCGATGGCAGCCATCGACTCAATCCAGATGGCAGAAGCCTTCTTGTTGGTCTCGGTGTCAGCGATGTCGTAGACAAGTCCACGCTTAGGGTCGGTTGCACGAGCGTAAAGCTCTGGACACTCGGTAGAAGCCTGGACCATAAGAGCCTTAGCCTTCTCCACGTTTCCTTCTGGCTTCCAGTCCTTGTCGTTGGTAGCTAGACCAGTCTTAGCGTAGTCAAGACCCATTAGAGGCTTGATAACACCGTCGGCTGGGTCACCATTGAAGGCCTGACCACCGGCAAGAGTAATCAACGACTGGAAGTTCTTTCCGTAGTAGATTGCCTGGCGAACTGGTAGACAGTTAACCTTCTTGACGTTTACAGCTGCGTAACGTACGTATGGGTCGTAAACGTTGATGGCACGGCCCTTGTACTTAGGAAGTACGTCACCCTTGTCATCGAATACAGCCGATAGGTTGGTTGGCAATAGCGAGTCAAGCGAGACTGCAGTCTTGTCCTTGTCAGATAGAAGAATCTGGTCGATAACTTCTGCGGCCTGACCGAACTTAACAACAACCTTGTCTGGGAATGCACGGTCAGCGCGTAGTGGGTCAGAAGACTTGTTCCACTTGTCGTTGCGTACTAGAACCATTGAGTCGTTTGCCTTGTATGACTTGATCTTGTATGGACCAGTTGAAACTGGAGCTAGATCGTACTGGTCACCTGTGTCCTTAGCCTTTGGAACTGGGCTAAATGATAGGTAGGTAACGGTGTAGTTGAAGTCACCAACAGCACGCTTCAGGTTGAAGGTGATGGTCTTGTGGTCAGCCGAGCAAGTGATTGCCTTGTCGAACGATGCAGTGTCGTTTGCTGCGTCGGTTGAGTAAGGGCCCTTGTAGGTTGAGGTACCAGTTGCTGGGTCGGTTGGGATGTCCAACATACCGATTGCATAGGTAGGACCGTCGGTGATGATATCGGTAGCGAAGGTGCGAGATACACCGTACTTGATGTCTTCACAGGTTACTGGGGTGCCGTCTTCGAAGGTTGAACCATCGCGTAGGGTGAACTCCCAGGTCTTGTTTCCGTTGCTTGCCTTACCGGTGTCGGTTGCAAGGTCAGGAACAACTGCTGAACCTTCTGCACCTGGCTTGCGGTCGTAAGCAGTCAGCGTGCGCTGAAGGTACGAACCAAACCATGCAATGTGCATACCGGTGTAGTTACGCTGTGGATCCGCGTGGGTCCAAGCTTCTGATTGAGTCAGGTACGTGATAGTACCTCCAGAGTTTGCTGGAGCACAGCCAGTTAGCAGTCCTCCTGCAAGCGCTGCCGCCGAAAGTGTAGCTAGTGCTACCTTCAGGCTCTTCTTGCCTTTCAACATTCACCCTCCTAGGTTGATGTTTTGTTTTTTACTCCGGTTGGAGTAAGTCTTAGTTCTCACTCTTTGGATCAAGCGCATCTCTCAATGCATCTCCGAGCAAGTTGAATGTCAGCACTAGCAAAATCAGTGCCAAAGATGGGATAAAGAAGTAAACCGAGTTGTTCATCATGTACTTAGTTGAGTCGGCGATGATGGTTCCCAGAGTCGGCATTGGTGGCTGAACTCCAATACCTAGGTATGAGAAAACCGCTTCGGCGCTTAGGTAGCCAGGTAGCGATAGCGAAACGTAGATGATGACCGGGGTCCAAACGTTTGGAAGAACCTCTTTCACCAAGATGCGGAAGTTCGAGGCACCCAGTGCGCGAGCTGAAAGTACGAAGTCTCGTTCGCGAATTGAAATTACCTGCGAGCGAATGATTCGGCTTAGATAAGGCCACCCAAAGATTGCGAAAATCACGATGAGGTAGAGAATTCGAGCTTCGTTTCCTTGGATCAGCCCAGACTTCTCCATACGCTCAATAGTTGGTGCGCTCAAGGCAATGATCATGAAGAAAGTTGGGAACGCTAGTAGGAAGTCCGTGAAACGGCCGATAACACCATCGACACGACCGCGGAAATAACCACCGACGATACCCATCAACAGACCTAGGAAAACAGTAATGGCGGTTGAGGCCAATGCAATCAGGAATGAAACACGAGCACCGAATAGCATGCGGGCCAAAAGGTCGTATCCGATTCCAGGAACAACACCAAGTGGGTGTTTTGCACTGATTCCGTTCCAGTCACCTGGGACTTCTCCACGGCTATCAAGTGCACCTTCGTCGCGGGCAGCTGGGTCAACGCCCGCAAGGGAATACATGAGAGGTGCCAAAATTACAGCGAGAATGACGAGCAGAGCAACCACCAATGATGGGATTGCCACCTTGTTGCTCTTGAATCTACGCCATGCAAGCTCACGCGGGCTGTGCCCGGTGATCTTCTGTTCGGCTTCTTTGCTAAACACCCCCCTAATCTACAGGGAAGCAAATTAGTCTGTGGGTCTAAATTCGCTCTCAAAGTAACAAATTGGTAAATTCCTCATTTATCTAACTTTGTTCAAGCGCCAAGCGCCGGATCCATCGGATTCAACTTTTCCTAGGAGTTTGAGCGCTCCCAATGCGACCCTAAGCTCCGAAAGCGCCAAGCCACTGGCAACAAGTAACTGCTCGATTGTCTGGAATTCAGGAACCAGAGCATCCAAGGCTCGCAGCTCTAGAGAGCCCAAACCTGCCAAAGCAACTGCAGAATCTTGATGCCAACCCAATTCAACCGGCAAATCGGCTAGGTCTAAAAGTATCGCCGCTTGCGAATCCCTAATCAACCGGTTGCAGCCCGCTGAAGCCGGGCTAGTAATTGGACCAGGAATCGCAAATACC
>JBEDKG010000057.1:0-9492 GCA_041172205.1 Actinomycetota bacterium
AATTACAAGAAATCTCGGAACTGGCCAAGCACCTTCACCAGAACCAGTACCTAGAACTCGACCGCAAATTGACCGACGTCGTGGTTCGTGCCAATTTCCGAAGCGCAAAGTCACTTCGTGAACAAGGGCAATTCCTTGAGTTGCTTACCGGTGTTGCGGCCACACTGGACCGGTTCGTACCAGAAGTTTTCGAGCGAGATGTCACGGAGCTGATCGAAGCCACTGGACCTCGCAAGTTTGGCGGCTCGGTCTCTGGTTCAACCCGCCGGAAACTAAAGAAACTTGCGAAAGAGTATCTCCGTCCGGGTGTTTCGGTTTCCGACCTGAATCTTGCTCTGCAGGAAGTGAAGGCACAGCGAGAACTTTGGTCGGAGCTTTCAAACGTCGAGGCGGTACCGGTCAACATTTCTGGCATCTCCGACGTCTTGGTTGGCTATAGAAGTTTCGTCGCCGACCTTGCACGAATTCAAGCGCACTTAGATGACCAATTGGCGAGCGAGCTTCTTGATCTTTCGGTAACCGAATTTGCTTCTACACTGGCGACCTTGGCCGATGAAACCGGCCCTCTGGACAACCTAGAGGAGAGAAATCTGGTTCGCGCCGAACTCGTGGAGGCGGGCCTAGAGTCTGTCTACCGAGACTTTGCTGCTCTTCACGTTGGTCCGCAGCACCTAACTTCTCAGTTTGACCTGGTCTGGTGGCAGTCAGCCTTCGAACAACTTCTCAAAGCGCAGCCAGAGCTTGCCGCGGTTTCGGCTTCTGGAATTCGATTGCTAGAAAACGACTTTGTTGAAGCGGATTCGAACCTAATTCGACTTGGTGTCGAGGCGTTCAACGCTCTCCAGTCGCACCACTGGAAAGAGACGCTAGAAGCGCATCCGGAGCAAACCGAATCGCTCAAAGAGTTGTTGCGAGCGAAACAAGCAACCTATCGAAGCGTTCAGGCTGCATCTGGGCCTCTGGCCAAAATCCTGCTGGCAGCAATTGCACTTTCTCCTTATGAGATTGCTGGCAAGGTTCCGGCTAATTCGAAGTTTGATGCCGTACTCATCCTGGATGCTGCCGGTTCCAGTGTCGGCGACAACATTTCGTCGTTACTGAGAACCAACCAGGTGATTGCTTTTGGTGATGGAGCGATCGCGGCGCCGGTTGGCTTCGAATTGGAAGCTAACGAAGTTCCAATCGAACTGGATGTCAGCGCCGAGTCGATCTTTGAAAAGGTTGCTCGCATTTTCGGAGTTGAGTCCATGCGAAAGAGCTGGCGACCAACCGGGCAAACCTTAGGTTCGCTAATCAACCGAGAGTTCTACCAAAACCGAATCGTTTTCGAACCTACCGCGGCCGACTACGCTGGTCGCCCAAACTTTGAAGTGCATCACGTTAAAACCAAGCCGGTCAGTAAAGCGGATCTCTTGGCCGAAAGCCCTGAGTTAGAAGTCAGCGAAACGGTTGACGTGGTAATCCGCCATGCCAGCAAACACCCTGCCGATTCACTCATGGTTGTGACCGCATCGGACATTCATGCGGAGCGAATTCGCGGCGCTTTGGAGGCCAAGGTTTTGGAACACCCAGAACTAAAGCAATTCTTCGATGCTCACGGAGATGAAAAGTTCGAAGTGGCTACCTTGAATGAACTTTCTCACCGGGTTGCTGATCGAGTTATTTTCTCTCCAGGTTTCGGAATACTCGCAAGCGGAACAGCTTCAAACAGCCTGGGGCAACTAAGCCAGGAGAGTGGCCGCCGCACACTTGCCAACATGCTAGTTAGTGCACGAAAGTCACTAACCATGGTTACGGCAATTTCTAGTGAAACTCTTCCAGCAGAGCCAGTTGGAGCCGCCAAGCAGTTCGTGAAAATGTTCAAGTATGCAGGCGTAGAAACACCAACCGATTCCGAAATTGACAGCGACCCAATGCTTTCAGACCTCGCGTTGCGTCTGCGCAAACTTGGTGCCCACGTCACGCTTGGTTACACCGCTCGAATCCCGATGGCAGTTTCCTTCGGCGCCAAATCGGCAATCATCCTTCCCGACTGGAACCTAATCGGCGATGACCTAAGCGAACGCATTCGCCTTCGCCCAGCGCTACTCGCAAGCATGGGTTGGACCACGATTCGAGTTCACGCACTCGAAGTATTTGCAGACCCTCAGGCTTTAGCGGTGAGAATCGGCGACGAACTTGGGATGCAGATCACCCGCAAACCTCAAACACTTTTCGACGAACCGAGCTTCGATGAAACCGACGCAGCTTGGGGTGATTCTCGAGACTCAAACGATCAGCGGCTCAAGAATGACAAGCCGCCGCACTGGGGTTAGTCGCCTTTAGGTGCCGAGCCGGAATCGTTTCTGTAAAAGCCGGTGCCTTTGAAGGTCACTCCAACCTGACCAAAAACTTTACGCAATTCGCCACCGCATTTAGGGCACTTGGTCAGCGCTTCGTCAGAGATTGCCTGTTGAACATCGAAGGTGTGTTCACAGGCTTTGCAAGCGTAAGAATAGGTAGGCATCTATCTAATTTTAACTTTTAAATTTCGATGATGGCGCTGCAGGTGCATATTGCCTGCGCCTTGGCGTCGTGTGGTTCGGTAGGAACCGAATCAAAGAGCTCATCGTCGTGGACCAAAACAATCACCTTGCCGGCAGAGATCTTTGCCAAAGCTCGATCGTAAAACCCGCGTCCTCGCCCGAGGCGCTGACCCAAGCTATCAGCCGCCAGAGCGGGCACCACCATAAGATCAACGTTTGTCAGTTCAACGGCGTCACCGAGCGGTTCGTTCATACCAAGAGGGTGACGGGCCTGGTCTTCGTTGAAGGCAACCCATTCCAACTCATCACCTTTGACTCGAGGGACAAAGAGTTCAACTCGATCGCCCAACTGGCAGTGTTTCAAGAAAACATTGGTACTCGGTTCATCGCCGAACGAAATGTAGCAGGCTACAGTCTTTACTCGCTGTTCCCAGGAGTAGTCGATAAGTAGCTGTGAATGCGAGTGGCCGCAATCATGACCCAATTCACGAGTTGCTAGAACACTCTTACGTAACTCTCGTTTCATTTCAGTTACCGCGTCTGCACTCATGCGACTAATCTTGCCAGCATGCCCTTCACTTTTGCGCTAACCCATGGAGACGTATCCCTTCGCCTCCTTCGAATGCGCGATTGGAAGCGAATCGAAGCCCTTCAGTTGGAGCATCGCGAATGGTTTAGACCTTGGGAGGCCACAAATCCTGACGGTCCAATGAATTTTGATTTCCGTGCTCTGGTCCGAAATTCACTTCGGCAGCTGAACGACGAGGCGTCGCTTCCCCTAGTGATCGAGTACCAAGGTCAATTGGTAGGGCAGCTCACCGTTTCGAACATTTTGCACGGCTCAGCCAGTACCGCCTATATCGGCTACTGGATCTCACCTACAGTTGCTGGCAAAGGAATCACGCCAATCGCGGTTGCCTTGGCTACCGACTACATGTTCAAAGTTGTTGGTCTTCACCGAATCGAAATCGATATTCGTCCTGAGAACCAGGCATCACTTCGCGTCGTTGAAAAACTCGGCTTCCGATTCGAGGGAACGAAAAAAGGTTTCATTCACATAAATAATGCTTGGCGAGATCACTCGGTTTTTGCTCTGACCGCAGACGAAGTGCCAAACGGTTTGCTAAATAAATTCTTGAAAGATTAAACACGCCCACCCAAATATCAAATCTTTGTCAGTTCATACATATCGTTGATATATGAATCTTTCTTCCGGCGGCCTTGCAATCCTTGCGATTGCGGCTATCTGGTTTTTGGTCTTCCTTCCTTCGTTCGTAAAGAGCGACCGCGTCAAACTTGGTTCCTCAGAAAAAGCAAAGACTTCCAAGGAAATTGCAGACTCTCGCTTGAGTGATGGGGCGAAACAGGCGCTTTCGGCAAGGCGCGGAAGAACGCTTATGGCGACCCTAGCTTCAGTCTCTTTTGTGGTTGCCGGCTTGTCAGTTCTTGAAGTTGTCGCCAGCGGTACCGCACTTCCACTGGCAATCGGCTCGGCTGTTTCGACAGCGACATTCACCTGGCTCACCTTGAAGGCTCATCGCAAGTACGTCGCGGTTCTTTCTGGAACTGTTCGCCGAGCTGTTCCAGTGAGCACTCCAACCAAACGTTCAATTCCTGCGGTCGCGACCGAAGAAACCAAAACCTGGCAACCGGAAGAACTTCCTAAGCAGACTTACCTCCAAACCGGCGCCATCGAAATTGTGGAACTTGCCGAAGTCGTCTCAATTGAAAATGAAAAACAGCAAGAAGAACTCGCAAACATCGACGAAATTCTCAGACGTCGACGCCACGTTGGCTAGTTAGGCACGCTCGGGAACTTAGAGGGAATTTCACAAACCTCAGGTAACCTTTACATGCAAGAACCCCCATACATCGAGGAGTTATTTTGGGAATCAAGGAAAGTTTCAACAAGCTAGTACGCCGCGGCGAAAAGAACGCTAAGTCGGTTGGCAAGGTTTTGGCTGCAGCTGCTGAAGACATCGCAGACGACGCAGTAGACGTGGCTCAGGATCTAGCAAAGGACGCTGGCCGTGCAGTTGCTAAGGGCAAGAAGGTTGTTGCTAAGGCTGCAACCAAGGGTGCCAAGACTGTAACCAAGACTGTCAAGAAGGTAGAAGCAAACGCAACCAAGGCTGTAACCAAGAGCGCTGCAACTGTTACCAAGACCGTTAAGAAGGCAAGCACCACTGCTCAGAAGGCTGTTGCCACCGCGGAGAAGAAGGTTGCTGCAGTTGCTAAGCCAGCTGCAAAAAAGCCTGCCGCAAAGAAGCCAGTTGCTAAGAAGGCCGCTGCTAAGCCTGCTGTGAAGAAGGCTGCTGCAAAGCCAGCTGCTAAGAAGCCAGTTGCTAAGAAGGCCGCACCAAAGGCTGCTCCAAAGGCCGCTGCTAAGCCTGCTGTGAAGAAGGCTGCTCCTAAGGCTGCTGCAAAGCCAGCCGCTAAGAAGCCAGCTGCTAAGAAGGCCGCACCAAAGAAGTAAATTCTTTTTGAAAAACCCCGTCGTTTATTCGGCGGGGTTTTTTGTTACCCAGGCAGTTGCCTGGTCTAGCGTTGGGTGCAGAAATTCGAAGCCGGTTGCGAGCAGTTTGTCTGCGGTCATCTTCTGGTTACAAAGCAATAGTTCATCGGCGCCTTCACCAAACGCCAGTCGCAGAGCAAAAGCTGGTACAGGAATTATGGTCGGGCGCTTTAGCTGCTTTCCAAGGCTCTTGATTACCTGACTGCAGGTTGCTGATTCTGGTGCGGTGAGGTTGTAAACGCCGTTGGCACTTTCGGTGTTGATCAGGTGCAAGATTGCTCGAACTTCATCTGGCAGGGAAATCCAAGCCCACCACTGTTTTCCAGACCCTAAAGGCCCTGCAATACCAAGCTTGAGAAGTGGCATTAGTCTGCCCAGTGCTCCGAGCTTTCGGCTCATCACCATGGTGGTTCGAATAATAACAACGCGAGTGTTGGCCTGTTTGGCTACTTCTTCCCAGCGATAGGCAAGATCGCTTAGGAAGCCTAAGCCCTTTGGGGTTTCCTCGGTGGCGATGTTTGTCTTGGTGTCGCCGTAGAAACCTGAGGCTGATCCGCTCACGAAAACCTTTGGTGGTTTCTTGCAGGCATTGATTGCATCCACCAGCATCTGGGTGGTGTCAATTCGAGACTGGATTAGTTCCTGCTTGTATTTCTTGGTCCAAGGAAGTTTGCCGGTGGTTGCTCCAGCCAGGTTCACAATCGCGTCGACCGTCTCGAGTTCTTCTGGAGTGACTACGGTGCCGCGTTTCCACTCGATTGGTTCGTGACCTAGTGTTCGAAGTTGCCAAACCAGTTCGGTTCCGATGAGTCCGTGGCTGCCAGTAATTAGTACGCGCATGATTATCCGAATTCGTCTGGGTTAGGTCCCATTCGTAAACCCTCGTCTAGGGTTTCGATTGCAGACATTTGGTGGTCGCTAAGTGTGAAGTCAAAGACACTGAAGTTTTCAACTAGGCGTTCGCGGTGAGTGGTTTTTGGAATCACCAAATTGCCAAGCTGTAGGTGCCAGCGGATTATTACCTGGCTAACGGTCTTTCCAGTTTCCTCAGCGATTTGGGAAAGGACTGGGTTGTCGTTTTTGCCGGCGCGAGCCAATGGAGACCACGCCTCAGTCAGGACCTGGTGCTTGGCATTTGCCGCGCGAACTTCTGCCTGCTGGAAGAACGGGTGAAGCTCAACCTGGTTGATGGTTGGCTTCACATCCGAGTTCAACATCAGACGTTCTAGGTGAGCCGGCTGAAAGTTGCTAACGCCGATGTTTCGGACCGAACCATTTGCCAAAACCTTCTCAAAGCCTTTCCAGGTCTCTAGGTAAAGATCTTGAGCTGGGCTTGGCCAGTGAATCAGCAGCATGTCGATGTAACCGAGGTCAAGGCGGCTGAGTGATTCGTCGATGGCCTTCAGGGATTCGTCGAAGCCCTGTCGATCGTTCCAAATCTTGGTTGTGACAAAAATCTCTTCGCGATCAATTCCCGATTCGCGAATGCCTTGGCCGACTTCGGCTTCATTGCCGTAGAGGGCTGCGGTGTCGATGCGGCGATAACCTACTTCGATGGCTTCGCGCATTAGGTTCACGGCTTCGTCTTGAGCAACTTTGTAGACGCCGAGGCCAAGCTGGTCAATGGTTTTCCCGTTGTTCAGTGTGAGCTTCATGTAGTTACTAACTCCAAGGACCGAAGACGGTATTCCATTCTTCGATGGTTCTTTCCGTAATCGCCCCTGCAATTTCGAATGGATCGTTATCGAGAAGGCGGTTTAGTTCCTCAATGGTGTCGGCTCTCCAAATCAAAAGTGCAGCCGGACGGTTCACCATTGGGCCGCTCGCCAAAAGGGTTCCGTGCTCCAACTGAAGCCCCAACCACTCGCGGTGAATTGGGCGGATCTCGTTTACAAGGTCAACGTCGTCGGTGTAGTGGTAAGTCACAGCGAAGTTAGGCATTGGTTTCCTTCTGGTTCAGAGGTGGGTTGAAACGAACGGTTATCAGAGCGACCACGACGGCCATCACACTGGAAATACCCGTTACATACCAGGCTGCTTCCGAGGCCACGTTGTCGATGATGATTCCGGCGACTGCAGCACCAAACGAATAGCCAAGTAGCTGCCCAGTATTAGCCCAGCCGTAGGCTTCTGCGCTGTCGGAGGTTCCGAAGCTGACCGAAATCATGGACGCCATGGTAGCGAAGGCAGGAGCAACACCAAGTCCGGTTACGAACCAGCAAATTGTGATCCAGACCAGGTCGGTTGGGTTTACAAAGACGGCGGCGTAGCCGACCAGTACAACGGTCAGGAACTTTAGAAGTGCCCATTTAGTCTTGGCGCGGTGACCGAATGCGAAACCGCCGATGATTGAACCGAGCGAAAGGGCGGCAATTACGATTCCAGACGGCGCAATACCAAGTACGGCTACCGTGCCAACCTCGGCGCCACCGAAAGATGCCACCAAGAACAGGTTGATGAGCACGTTTGCTTGCACGATTGGTTTACGCAGGATTCCTCCAAGACGCCGCTTGGACTTCGGAATGTTCATTTCGCCAATTTCCGCGTTACGAGAAAACAGATAGGTTCCCACAATTTGCACGGTGGCCATAAAGACCATGGCGCTGGTGCTGTTGTAGGTTGCCGTAATCATGGTTGCCAACACCGGACCGAAAACCCAGAGGAATTCCTGAAGGGTTGCGTCTAGTGAAAAAAGGTAGGAGGTCTGCTTGGCAGTAATCAGGCTCGGATAAACCGACCGGGCTACCTGCTGAATCGGAGGAGATGTGAGTCCCACAATTAGGCAGGCGAGGATGGTTATCCATTCCGGTCCTCGGAAGAAGGCAATGAAAACCATGGCTAGCGAACTGGTACTTGCGACAATGCGAAGCACCTTACGAGGACCCCATTTGCTGAGGCGTCTGGCGATTAGCGGCCCCGAGATTGCGGCCCCAACGGTTTCGGCACCTAGAGCAATACCCGCAACCGTGTAGTTGTGGTACATCTGCTGCACGTGCAAAACGATGGCGAGGCTCATCATTCCGAAAGCGAATCGGGCTAGAAGTTGCGTTCCCATGACACGGGCAACGCCTGGGCGGCTTAGTACTGCGCTGTAGCTTGGCATAACCTAAACAGCCTACTGGCTACTAAATCCAGCTTGGAATCCACATGTGGGCCTGCCAGAACCAGAGGGGAATTGGTAGCCCTAGATAGAGCGGAAAGAAGAACAGAAAAATCCCGAAAGCTACGGACGCAGCCACGACGACGAATCGGCGAGCACGATAGCGATAAGCCATCAGAGTGATCACCAAAAGAATCCATGGCTCGAATGTGATCGAGTAGAACTGGAACGAGGTGCGGTTGAAATAGATCAGCCACGGAAGGTAGCCGGCGATGTAACCGGTGAAAACCAGCACGCTCATGGAGTCGCGGTTTCGAACGAACCAGCTAAACAGAAAGCCGAGAGCCATGATGCCGCCCAACCAAATGACCGGGTTGCCGATTGGGTTGATGGCCGTAACCGTTCCGTCGTGGTTTTCGAAGAAGAACGACGTGGGCCTGAGCATTGCCAGCCAGGTGTTGGCAGTGGTTTGGTAGGGGTGCTGCATTGAGAGCGTTGAGTGAAAGTGGTACATCTGCTGGTGGTAGGCGATAAAGCTGCCAAGCGGGTCTTTCGCCTTGTAACCCCAGCCTTGGCTTATGAACCAGCCGGTCCAGCTAAGTAGGTATGGGACGAGTGCCAGCGGCGCTAGCAGTATCTGCTTGAAACGTTTGGTTTGCCAGAGGTAATAGGCAAAGAATGTCGCAAGGAAGAACGCGCTGGTCCATTTGATTGCAGCACCCGCTCCAAGTACCAGGGTCATGGCGATGATCCAGTTGCGAGAGTTTGGGGCTTTGAGAGCTCGCAGCAGCAGGTAATAACCGAGCAAAACCGTGGTCATCACGAGGCCATCCAGGATTGCCGTTCTGGAAATCACAATGGCCTGGCCGTCTATTGCCAACAGGAACGCCGGCAATAGTGCCCAACGCTTGGAACCGAAAAGTTGGAAAGCAACCAGATAGATGATCCAGACCGCGGCAATCCCGAACAGGGCAACCATGATTCGCCAGCCGAACGGATTTGTTGCTCCGAAGACTTGCATACCAAGCCCGATGATCCACTTACCGAGTGGGGAGTGAACCACGAATTCGGGAGTGCTTAGAACCCCGTCGGCAGTGAAGGTGTCTTCATTACCATTGACCCACTGAAGCTCGTGACCGGCTTTCCAAAGTGTGAAGGAATCCTTCACGTAATAGGTTTCGTCGAAAACCAATTTGGCAGGACTTGCCAGGTTCCAAAGGCGTGTGATTGAAGCCAAAACGACAAGGCTAAGAATCCCAAAGCGATCCCCAATCGCTCGAAACCAATCAACCATGCGCACAACCCAATGCTAATTGGGGAAAATAGAGAGTGATCATTCTTGCAGCCACCCC
>JBEDKG010000058.1:0-2506 GCA_041172205.1 Actinomycetota bacterium
GTAGCCACTAATGGCAAAACAGCCATAGCTGTTGAATCAGTAATCGAGCAACTCGTTGCCGACAAGGTTGCAAGTCGAATTGCCGCGAAGGATTTCACTCTCTGGGGTAAAGACGCAGAAGCTGAAAGCTCAATTCGTTTGGGTTGGACCACATCTGCGATTGAGTCTCAGGCACTGGTTGCCGGCATCCTCGAGTTGAAGTCATATTTGAACGAAAACGGCGTTAATCGCTTTGTGCTATGTGGCATGGGCGGTTCATCACTTGCACCAGAAGTCATTACCAAGACTGCCGACGTTGAACTCGTTGTGCTTGATTCAACAAACCCAGAGCAAGTTGGGCACGCTCTTTCTGGAGACTTGACTAAGACTGCTGTAATTGTTTCTTCGAAGTCTGGTTCTACCGTAGAAACCGACTCCCAGAAGCGTCTATTCGAACAGGCCTTTACTAAAGCTGGCATCGACAAGACCGACCGCATTGTCATTGTGACCGATCCTGGCTCGCCTATGGAGGCGGCGGCAAAAGCTGATGGCTACCGTATCTTCAATGCCGACCCAACCGTCGGCGGTCGCTATTCCGCTTTGACCGCCTTTGGTCTAGTTCCATCGGGTTTGGCCGGAGCTGACATTCAAGGTCTTCTCAAGGATGCCGTTGCAGCGATGGGTGTTCTCGGCAGTGACGATGTCGCAAATCCTGGGCTGGTTCTAGGTGCGGTTCTTGCTCGAACCGCCAATGGGTCGAGTTTTGCCGACAAGGTAGGACTTGTTGAAGCCGGAACTACTATCCACGGTCTGGGCGATTGGGCTGAACAACTTATTGCCGAATCCACTGGAAAGCTAGGCAGAGGCGTTTTGCCGGTTGTTCTAGAGAACTCAGCTCCGGAGCTTGCTAGCAAGCCGTCTGATTTGATTGTTGCCCGCTTGGTCGCGGATGCCGTTGAAGCAGACGCAGATGAGGTTTCGGTTTCTGGTTCTCTTGGAGCCCAGTTCCTACTTTGGGAGTACGCAACCGTTGTAGCGTCTCGTCTAATCGGTATCAACCCATTCGACCAGCCAGATGTTGAGTCAGCCAAGATTGCCGCCCGCGGTATGTTGGAAAACCGTGCGGCTGAACTTCCTGCTGCTTTCTCGGAATCTGGTGTTGAGGTCCGGGTTAAGGGTCTAGACGTAACCGGCGTTAATTCTGTCGCCGGCGCACTTGAAGCACTAATTTCAGCCGGAGAATCAGACAGCTTCGTTTCTATTCACGCCTATCTAGACCGCGTTGATCACCCGTCCGCAGCCAAGCTGCGCGCAATGTTCGCTTTGAAGTCTGGCAGGCCAACCACTTTCGGTTGGGCTCCTCGCTTCTTGCACTCAACCGGCCAGTACCACAAGGGCGGACCGGCACAGGGTCTGTATGTTCAGATCGTGTCACGTGCATCTGAAGACATTGCAGTTCCTGGCCGCGATTTCACGCTTGGCGAACTTATTGCCTCGCAGGCCGCCGGAGACGCTGAAGTTTTGGCCTCACATGGTCGACCAGTCTTGACTCTCACCTTGAGTGATGTCGAAGCTGGACTGACTCTCATTTCAAACAGTCTTTAGGAGTATCGCTTGAGTCCTGCAAAGTTGGCCGCTGGTCATAATCCTCTTCGCGATCCTGACGACCGTCGTCTCAATCGCATCGCTGGTCCTAGCTCGCTCGTAATCTTTGGCGTCACCGGCGACCTTTCCAGAAAAAAGCTCATGCCGGCTGTTTACGACCTCGCAAACCGCGGTCTTCTTCCGCCTGGCTTCGCTTTGGTGGGCTTTGCCAGACGTGAATGGGAAAACCAGGACTTTGCCCAGGTTGTTCACGATTCGGTTCGTGAGCATGCCAGAACCCCTTTTAGTGAAGAGGTTTGGCAGCAACTTTCAGAAGGAATCCGTTTCGTTCAAGGCGACTTTGACGACGACGCAGCATTCGACCGCCTAAAAGAGACCATCGAAGAATTGGACACCAAGCGCGGAACCAACGGTAACCACGCGTTCTATCTTTCGATTCCTCCAAAGGCCTTTCCGCTGGTTTGTCGCCAACTCAGTCGTAGTGGCTTGGCTGATCCAAAGCCGGATGAATTCCGTCGCGTGGTAATTGAAAAGCCATTCGGTCACGACCTAAAGTCCGCTCGCGAACTCAACGAAGTCGTCGAAGCTGTTTTCCCAGCTGATTCAATCTTCCGCATCGACCACTACCTCGGTAAGGAAACTGTTCAGAACATCCTTGCCCTACGTTTCGCCAACCAACTTTTCGAGCCGCTTTGGAACGCTAATTACATTGACCACGTTCAGATCACTATGGCCGAAGACATCGGAGTTGGTGGACGAGCTGGTTACTACGACGGCATTGGTGCCGCTCGCGACGTTATTCAGAACCACCTGCTTCAGCTGCTAGCTCTAACCGCCATGGAAGAACCGGTATCTTTCGATGCGGCTGACCTTCGAAACGAGAAGGAAAAGGTTCTTCAGGCGGTTCGACTTCCGAAAGACC
>JBEDKG010000059.1:0-2788 GCA_041172205.1 Actinomycetota bacterium
GACCGCGTGATTGCAATTGACGCCAACCCAGACCGCGGAACACTAGCCGAGCGCGTAAGCAAGTCAACTCGTTTCACCGTTCGTGACGTTGTAAACCGTGCTGCTGCGATTGATGGATTCACCGAATTCTCAACCATGGTTTCCAGAGACACCACCCGACTAGACGTGCTTGCTTCCGACTCGGACCCAATGCTCTCAGAAGCTTTCGATGAAGGTGACTACAACGTGGTCGCCGACATGGCCGCGCGCTACTATTCGGTCGTTCTAACCGACTGTGGAACCGGCATTGTCCACTCGGTAATGCGTCCAACCCTGCAGCGCGCCAGCGGCTTGGTAATAGTTTCAGGTGGTTCGGTCGATGAGGCTCGTTTGGCCTCGGAAACCCTAACCTGGCTAGAAGCCAATGGCTACGGCGACTTGGTTCGTAACTCTATCGTGGCTCTGAACACCGCAACTCAGGCGACCAATCTGGTGAAGATCGATGAAATCGAACAGCATTTCAAGACTCGTGTTCGCGACGTTGTTCGAATTCCTTACGACCCAGCTTTGGCGGCCGGTTCGGTCATCAAGTTCAACCAACTTCACCGTCACACTCGCGAAGCCGCACGTGAACTTGCAGCCCTAGTAGTCGACGGACTAAACAACCCGATCTAGTGTCAGTACGAGAAATACGTCTCTACGGAGACCCGGTACTTCGAACCGAGTGTTTGGAAATAAGTGAGATTTCGTCTGCAACTGAAGAGCTTATTCAGGACCTCCTAGACACCACCCAATTACCTGGTCGCGCTGGAGTGGCAGCGCCGCAAATTGGGGTCAACCTCCGAGCCTTCAGTTATAACGTTCACGGTGAGCTCGGTTACCTGATCAATCCGCAAATTGTTGAACTCAGTGGCGAACCAAGCGAAATCGATGAGGGCTGCCTTTCGGTACCAGGGCTTTGGGAAAAGACTCTGCGCTATCCAAATGCCGTTGCCGAGGGAATCAATCTCAAAGGGGAAGTCGTTCGAATCAGCGGCAGTGGTTTGCTAGCGCAAGCGCTTCAACATGAGTGTGACCACCTAGACGGCAAAGTTTACTTAGACCGACTTAGTCCAGAAGGACGCAAAGTGGCCATGAAGAAACTTAGGGAAACCGACTGGTTTTAGAAGTTAACAGCCCTGTCGATGTTGCCCTTGCCGTCGGCGTAAAGCTCGGCAATTTCCTTGGCGAAGTCTCTCGCAACTGCCTCGCGCTTAATCTTTAGGCTCGGGGTCAGGTGACCGGAGCCTTCCGTTAGTTCGGCATTAATGATTACGAACTTGCGAATTGATTCGGCGGTTGAGAAGTTCTTGTTTACCTGATCTATGGCTTTCTGCACTTCTGCCAAAACCAATGCGTTTGATGCGGCTTGCTCAAGGCTTAGCGAAGCATCGCCACCATGGTTCTTTAGCCAGGTTGGTAGCATCTCCGAGTCAAGCGATACTAAGGCGCTGACGAACGGTTTCTTGTCGCCGACGACCACAACTTGGCCAATTAGGGGATGTGCCCTAAGTGGGTCTTCTAGGCCCGCTGGAGCGACGTTCTTACCACCCGCAGTGACCAGCAGTTCCTTCTTGCGGCCCGTGATTGAAAGGAAGCCATCGGCGTCCAACTCACCGATGTCGCCGGTGCGGAACCATTCGCCATCAAACGCTTCGGTGGTGGCAGCAGGGTTTCTCCAGTAACCACGCATGATGTTATTTCCGCGAAGCAAGATTTCTCCGTCGGCTGCGATTTTCACGCCACAGCCAGGAAGAGTGCGTCCAATTTTGCCGATCTTGATCTGACTAGGGCGAGCAATCATTGCCGGTGCGGTGGTTTCGGTTAGACCGTAACCTTCAAGAACGGTGAGTCCGATACCCGCGAAGAAGTAACCGAGGCGTGCGCCTAGTGGGGCACCACCCGAAATGGCGTAGTGAAGCTTGCCGCCCATGGCAGCTCTAATCTTTCGGTAAACCAAGACATCGAAGACCTTGTGTTGCAGGGCTTGCCCAAAGCTAACCTTGCCGAATTCTTCACGCTTTCTTGCGTACTCAATGGCAGCCACGGCAGCTTTGCGGAAGATGTCGCCCTTGCCGCCGGCTTCAGCCTTCTGCTCAGCAGCGTTATAGACCTTCTCGAATACTCGAGGAACGGCCAGCAAGAAGTCTGGCTGGAACGAAACCATCGCTGGTCCAACATCTTTTGCGTCTGCCTTGTGACCGACTTTGATTCCAACATGGATTGCCAATACTTCAACAAAACGAGCGAAAACGTGGGCCAAAGGAAGGAACAAAAGGGTACTTCGACCGGTTTGCAGAACCTCTGGAAGTTCCAGCATCGCGTTCTTGCTCAACTCGACGAAACCGCGGTGTAGCAGTTCGCAACCCTTAGGAACACCGGTAGTGCCCGATGTGTAAATGATGGTGGCTAGGTCATAAAGGCCGGCGCGAGTGCGTCGTTGTTCCAGCGTTTCGTTGTCGATGTCATGACCGCGCTGGGTGAGTAGCTCAACCACGCCCTGATCGAGTCTCCAAACCTGGCGAGCCAAAGGTACCGAAGCCTTGATGGTTTCGAAGCGTTCCTGGTGTTCTTCGGTTTCCAAGAACACGGCAACCGAGTCGCTGTCGGAAAGAATCCAGTGCATTTGAGTTGGTGAAGAGCTCTCATAAATTGGAACCGAAATTGCACCGGCAAACCAGATTGCAAAGTCAATCAGGGTCCACTCGTAGCGGGTTTTACTCATGATCGCTACCGCTTGGCCAGGTTGAATGCCTGACGCGATTAGACC
>JBEDKG010000060.1:0-2652 GCA_041172205.1 Actinomycetota bacterium
TCTTTTGCGTGACCAGAATGTTCTTTGCGCCAATACCCAACCAGCTGTCCAGTCTTTTCAACTCGCATTTCAAAGGGAATGGTTGCGTAAGGCACGATTGCCAGCGCGGTTCCCAAGACGATTTTCCAAAAACCCCAACGCTGGTTAACTCCCACGAGTGCAGCGATCACCGCATACCCAAGGAACACAGCCCCGTGGATTCCACCGATGACGGTTACCAGCGCTTGCGGCCAAGCCCAGAACTGCTTTCCGACAAGCCCCAAAATCAAAAGCGTCCAGGTAACGCCCTCGGCAAAGGCGAATGATCGGAACAGTGAGCGTGGTGAGTATTTAGTGGTTTTCCCCATAGTGGCTCTAGTTTCTCACGGATAATCGACTTGGGGTTAATGAGGAGAAGTAATGGGCTACAAGGTTGATTTTGTAAACGTGTCCAGACAAGGACTTGAAAGTTCGCCATACGTAAACCAATTGGCCGGTCTTCGCGCCAACGAGGCTCGATACTTTCACAACAAATACAACGAAGACTTTGTGGTTCGCCCAGCTGTCGAGGCAAAAGACCTAGTTGAATACGTAGCCAAGGTGCTGACCGAGAAAGACATCGTAATCGCCTCCAAGCCGCTTGAGGCAACCGAACTGCTGGTCGACGGAATCCGTTGGACCTACGTGTTCTACGAGAGTGGCCTTTCGATCAACGTACTTTACAACCTCACCGATGCCAAGAAGCGTGCCGTAGGCTTCAAACTTTGCATGGACATGCCAGTGCCAGAAGAACTCGCCACCAAATTCAAGTTTGCTCGCCAGAAGTCGAAGCTTGCCGGCGAAATCCGCGGAACTTTCTTCGTGGTCAAGGGCGAATACTAGAAAACTCGAAGTGTTGCACGAGTAGCAAAAGTGTTACACTTTGGCTATGCCAACTCTTAGAACCCGACACATGATCACCGAAAGCGATGCACTCGCTAAGGCAATCGACGAAGCCGCTAACCTGTGGCCAGATATCGCCGATGAACGCGCTGAAATTCTCAGACGTCTTATTGAACGTGGAATCGAATCAATTGAAACCGAAGTCAACGAAAAACTAGAAGCTCGTAGGAAAGCCGTTCTAGAAGTCGCTGGCAGCCTGTCTGGCATTTGGCCAGAGAATTGGCGGGAAGAGTTCCGGTCTGAATGGCCAGCATAGTTTTAGATGCCGGTGTAGTGATTGGGCTCTACAACGACAGGGATGCACACCACAAGTGGGCAATCAACTTCATGATTCAGACCACAGCCGAAAAGTTGCATATTTCCGCCGTGAATTACGCCGAAATAATTGTGACTCCCTTGCGACTCAACAAGGAAGTGGCTTTCCTCCGCGGAATTGACGGTCTTGGTCTTGAAGTTGACTCAGTGAACTCAGACGATGTGATGCAGTTGTCAAACCTCCGAATTGAAACTGGACTTCGCATGACCGACATTTGCCCAATTCAACTAGCAATTAAGCACAATTGCCCGTTGGCAACAACTGACAAGGCGGTCGCTAAGGCAGCCAAAGCTCTAGGAATCGAAGTTTTCCAGCCCTAGTTGACTCTTAGTACCAACATGTACTGACCGCCTCCAGGATTTAGCTCAGTGGTGAAATTCACTCCAGGAGCCAGGCGACTCAAACGATCAAGCAGCCAATCTGATGCCTGCTGCGCGTCGTTCAGGTCGGGGCAGCGTGCCACAACTTCGCGACCGCCCTTGCGGTCCAGACGCTCAACAACTTCCACTAGCGGGGTTGGGTCAACCACGAAAATGTCTTTAGACCAAGGTGCCACCGGCTTGTTCTTGCCCTTCATGGTGTTGCACATGCGGTGAGCCAGGCGCTCAACGTAAGGCTTACCCTTCTTCACTCGGGTTGCATCGTAGCTGTCTACGCTCGGACCGAGGTCAGAGTTCACCGATGCGTCTGGGTCGACCGGCTGGTCACACAACCAGCAGCGCCAGTTGTCCTGGTCGCCGACTTGATTCAAATCGCTCATTAACGAGACCTTTTCTTACTTGCGCGCACTGCAGTTGCACCGGCACCAATCAAAAATAATCCTGAGGCAAAAAGTGCTAGGTCATTGGAACCCGTGTTTGCTAACGTGCGCTTTACATACTCAACCGGCGGCAAGGTGGCTGCCGGCACGGTTACTTCAAAACTTGGAGCGAAACCTGAGTAATAGGTCGCTGCGCTGGTGACAATACCGGCGACTGTTGAGGTTTGCCCGGCAAGTCCTTCGGCAGAAGCATCCACTGCAACCGTGATTGTTCTTTGCTGAGACCACTCGGTGTAGTTCCAGGTCACCGAACTTGGTGACACAGTGATGCCTTGCGGTATTGATCCACCGAAGTCGAGCACCACTTCGCAGGTAACCTGCTGGTCACAGATGATTGGTTGGTCGAGCGTCAAGTTAATTGTGGTCGAACCACCAAGCTCCAACTCCGGAGCCCCGTCAGAGAATGAAATCTTGTGGCTGACCGCGAATGCTGGCTGCGCGAGAAGCCCTAGGACGATTACCAAAAGGGCCGCTGCGAAACGCTTCAACATTGTCATAATCCCTTCAGTCTAAATGCAAACGAATTACCCCTCACCTATCATTGACGAATGACCAAAGGGCGGGAACTGTTAGCGAAAACGCTACTCGTCGCCCT
>JBEDKG010000061.1:0-5594 GCA_041172205.1 Actinomycetota bacterium
TCGACCCATACCTAAACGTTGACCCAGGCACCATGAACCCGTTCCAGCACGGTGAAGTTTTCGTTACCGAAGACGGTGCCGAGACTGACCTTGACATCGGCCACTACGAGCGTTTCCTAGACATCGAGCTAGCACAGTCAGCCAACGTAACCACTGGCCAGATTTATTCTCGAGTAATTTCCCGTGAGCGTGCCGGTGAGTACCTCGGCGATACCGTTCAGGTAATTCCGCACATCACCGACGAGATTCAGCGTCGCATGCGTTTGCAGGCCACCGAATCGCCAGCACCAGATGTGATCATCACCGAAATTGGTGGAACCGTGGGTGACATTGAGTCGCAGCCGTTCCTTGAAGCTGCTCGTCAGCTTCGCCACCAGGTTGGACGCGACAACGTTTTCTTCGTTCACGTCTCGCTTGTGCCTTACATCGGACCATCCGGTGAACTAAAGACCAAGCCAACCCAGCACTCGGTTGCCATGCTTCGCAGCATTGGTATCCAGCCGGACGCAATCGTGCTTCGCAGCGACCGCGAACTTCCAGAAGGTATCAAGAAGAAGATTGCACTCATGTGTGACGTTGAGTACGAGGCCGTAATCAACGCCGCCGACGCATCGAGCATCTATGACATCCCGACAGTACTTAACAGCCAAGGTCTTGACTCATACATCGCCAAGAAGGTTTCGCTTCCGGTTGGCGAAGTTGACTGGACTCGTTGGAACAGCGTTCTGGACGCGGTTCACAACCCTAAGCACGAGGTAAAGATTGCCCTTGTGGGTAAGTACATCGACCTTCCAGATGCCTACCTTTCGGTAACCGAAGCTCTACGCGCCGGTGCATTCGCTAACCAAACCAAACTTCACATCAAGTGGGTTCCATCGGACACCTGTGAGACCGAAGAGGGCGCCAAGGAACAGCTCGGCGATGTCGATGCCATTTGCGTTCCTGGTGGCTTTGGAGTTCGCGGTATCGAAGGCAAGCTTGGTGCTCTAAAGTTTGCTCGCGAAAACAAGATTCCAACCCTTGGTCTATGTCTTGGCCTCCAGTGCATGGTTATCGAATACGCTCGCAACGAAGCTGGCCTAGACGGTGCTTCGTCAACTGAATTCGACGAAAACGCTAAGTATCCAGTTATCGCAACTATGGCCGAGCAGGTAGACATCCTGAAGGCCGGTGACCTCGGTGGCACCATGCGCCTCGGCACTTACGATGCCAAGCTGATCCCTGGATCGATTGTTGCCAGCGTTTATGGTTCAACCGATGTGAACGAACGTCACCGTCACCGCTACGAGGTCAACAACGAGTACCGCGAGCAGATTGGCAACGCTGGTCTGATCTTCTCGGGAACCAGCCCTGACGGTCATTTGGTGGAGTTTGTTGAGCTTCCTCGTGAGGTTCACCCTTACTACGTGGCTACCCAGGCTCACCCTGAGTTCAAGTCGCGACCTACCAAGGCACACCCACTGTTCAACGGTTTGGTTGAGGCGGCGCTAAACCGTCAGGAAGCTTCGCGTCTTTCTATCGCAGCTGATGCCTAAAGACCAACCGGAGTCTTTCTCCATAGACAGCCAGAAGGTTGTTTATTCCGGACGAATCTGGGACGTCGTTCAGGACACCTTTCAATTTGCCGACCAAACGCTGGTTCGCGACTACGTTTTACATTCCGGGGCTGTCGCTGTGGTGGCTGTTGATGATGAAGGTCGAATCCTTTTGGTGAACCAGTATCGACACCCGGTGCGATCGACGCTTTGGGAATTACCTGCTGGTCTTCGAGACCTGGACGGCGAACCACCTGTGGAAACAGCCAAGCGCGAATTGCTTGAGGAGACCGGTTACACCGCCTCGACGATCGAACCGCTGATTTCTTTTTATCCTTCGCCTGGTGGGCTCAGTGAAGAGATTCAGGTTTTCGTGGCCACCGGACTAAAGCTTGCTGACTCGGACTTTGTGCGTGAGGGGGAGGAAAAGACCATGACAGCGGCATTCTTCCCGCTTGACGTAGTGGTCGATTCGATTTTGTCGGGTGGCATTAAGAACGGCCCGTGTGCGCTCGCGGTCTTGGCTTTTCATGCAAAGCAGGCCAGGTCTTAGCCATGTCATTGCAAAGGCATATTGACTCGTATCTTCGGCACCTAACCATCGAGCGCGGGATGGCCAAAAACACTCTGGCAGCCTATTCACGGGACCTTAGGCGTTACCAAAAGTATCTGGCCGATTTGGGCGTTACCGAGCCTTCAGAGGTCACTAAATTGCAGGTGGCAGCATTCGGTGAGCAACTGGTTACGAAGTTTGGGCTGAAAGCCACTTCTGTTGCCAGAGTTCTCTCGGGTGTTCGCGGTCTCCACCGTTTTTGGTTGATGGAGCAGGTCACCGTCAATGACGTTTCGGCAACCATCAAACCGCCTAACCCAGCCAAGCGCCTTCCGAAAGCAATTTCGCTCAGCGAAGTGGAGAAATTATTGGCAGCCGCCGGACCAGAGCCAACCGACGATGCGGCAATTGCTCTTGACCCAATCCGGGTTCGCGACCGCGCTCTTCTCGAATTGCTTTATGCCACCGGTGGGCGAGTCAGCGAGATTGTCAATCTTGATCTGGATGATCTGGTCGACAAGACTCTACTTCGCCTATTTGGTAAAGGCTCCAAGGAGCGCGTGGTACCGGTTGGTTCCTATGCTCAAAAGGCCTTGGAGAGTTACCTAATTCGAGTTCGTCCGTCATTGGCAGCGGCCGGCCGGGGAACTCCCGCGCTATTTCTCAACCAGCGCGGTGGCCGACTTTCGCGTCAAACCGCATGGCAAATCATTAGTGATTCCGCCGAGAAGGCTGGCTTGACTGGTCGCATTTCCCCGCACACTCTCAGGCACTCTTTTGCTACGCATCTTCTCGAAGGCGGTGCCGATGTTCGAGTGGTTCAAGAACTGCTCGGTCATTCGTCGGTTGCCACCACCCAGATTTACACTTTGGTGACAGTTGATGCCCTCCGAGAGATCTACGCAACAGCACATCCGCGCGCTCGGCGGTAGGCTAGTACCTAGATAAAGCCCAGAAAGGGGGACACCATGGCAGTTGACAACACTGACAAAAGATTTCCAAAACCAAAGCCGCTAACCAGCCATGGTCCCGCTCGCATCATCGCTATGTGTAACCAGAAGGGTGGAGTTGGTAAAACCACCACTTCGATCAATCTGGGCGCCGCGCTAAACGAATACGGACGCAAGGTTTTGCTGGTCGATTTCGACCCACAGGGCGCACTTTCAGCTGGTCTCGGCATCGTTGCCCACGAGGGCACCACAATCTTCGAGCTGATGCAAAACGAGGAACTCAACCCACACGATGCAATCCGCAAGACCTCAACTCCTGACCTAGACGTAATTGCTGCGAACATTGATCTCTCGGCAGCCGAAATGAACTTGGTCAACGAGTATGACCGCGAAAAGATTTTGAAGCGCATCCTGAAAAAAGTTCAGGACGACTACGACGTAATCATCATCGATTGCCAGCCTTCGCTTGGATTGCTTACAGTGAACGCGCTAACCGCTGCACACGGCGTCATGATTCCACTTGCCTGTGAATTCTTCGCGCTACGCGGTGTGGCCATCCTCGAAGGCATCATCAAGAAGGTCCAGGCCAGATTGAATGAAACGCTAGTTCTAGACGGCGTTCTTGCCACCATGTACGACTCGCGCACTCACCACTCGCGCGAGGTTATGGACATGCTTCGCGATAAGTTCGGCGACCAGGTTTTCAAGAGCGTAATCGCTCGCACCGTGAAGTTCCCAGATGCAACTAGAGTCGCCGAACCAATTACTTCCTACGCACCATCTTCAGATGCTGCCGAAGCGTATCGCACCGTTGCCAGAGAGCTAATCTCTCGTGGCGGCGCCCCTTAACGAGGAGCTGACCGAAACTAAGTCCGGTTTCGCGGTCAGCCTTGGCAATTTTGATGGACCGTTCGACCTGCTGCTCAGCCTGATCACCAAGCATGAGATGGACATTACCGAGGTTTCACTATCGAAGGTCACCGACGAATTTATTCAGTATCTGAAGCAGCTTGATGCAGAAGATGAAATGGATCAGGCATCCGAGTTCATCGTGATCGCCGCGACTTTGCTAGACCTAAAAATTGCCGGACTTCTGCCAAAGGGTGAAGTCGTCGACGCTGAAGATGTGGCACTGCTGGAAGCTCGCGACCTACTCTTTGCCCGCCTACTTCAGTACAAGGCATTCAAGGAAATCGCATCTTGGTTCAACAATGCCTTCAACCTCGAAGGCTCGAGGTTGCCGCGTGACG
The DNA here is from genome assembly GCA_041172205.1 of Actinomycetota bacterium. Lineage (GTDB taxonomy): Bacteria > Actinomycetota > Actinomycetes > Actinomycetales > Microbacteriaceae > Rhodoluna. The sequence continues at coordinate 4,289 of JBEDKG010000061.1, forward strand.
TTCGCATGGAAGAGCGTTTCCGTGATCAGAAGCCGGAACTGGTTTGGACCATCACACTTCCTGAGTTTGCAAACCTCGCGTTAGAGACCATGACACCGAAGGAAATCCCTTCGGTAGGGCTCACTCACCTTCACGCTTCACGAGTCAGCATTCGCGAACAGGCAGCTGCCGTTGTGGCAATTTTGCGTTCCAAGAAGACCACCTCATTCTTCGAGTTGATTCGCGAGGTGAAAGACCGAGCCGTCGTGGTTGCCAGGTTCTTAGCGATTTTGGAACTTTACCGACTGGCAGCACTTTCTTTTGAACAGGCAACTCCGCTTGGCGATCTTGAACTTACCTGGCGAGCAGAATCTTTCAACGAAGAGCAATTAGCAGCACTTGGAGCAGACTATGACGACTGAAAAAACTAACGAATCACCATTCCAGGACGACCTGCACGGCGCCGTTGAAGCAATCTTGATGATTACCGATGCTCCTATTTCGCTAATCGCACTCGCCACCGCACTGGAACAACCGGTAAACGTGGTTCGCGACATCGTCGAAGACTTGCAAAAGGACTACAACGGGGAAACCGGTGGCAAGGTTCGCGGTTTTGAACTTCGTGAAGTTGGCGGTGGATGGCGCATGTTCGTTCGAGCCGACTTTGACTGGGCTGTAAAACTTTTCGTTGCGAATGAAAACCCAACCAAGCTCTCTCAAGCTGCACTGGAAACGCTTGCGGTGATTGCCTACAAGCAGCCGATTAGTCGTGGCCAGGTAGCTTCGATTCGAGCCGTGAATGTTGACTCCGTTGTGAAGACCCTGCTCAGTCGCGGGCTAATCACCGAACTTTACACCGACTCCGAAACCGGAGCCGTGAACTTTGGTACCACCGATCTCATGCTGGAACTTCTCGGCATCAATTCTCTTGACGAGCTTCCGCCGTTGAGTCCACACCTACCGGATGCGAATAGTGACTTTGAACTCTAATAACGAACCACAACGACTACAGAAGGCTCTGGCTGCTGCCGGCATCGCCAGTCGCCGAGCCTGCGAAGACCTGATTGTTCAGGGTCAGGTAAAAGTAAACGGCAAGTTGGTTACCGAACTCGGTACCCGAATCGATGTTGAAAAAGACAAGGTAACCGTTCGCGGAGTGCCTGTGGTTTTCGATACCAACCGCGTCTACTTAGCGCTCAACAAGCCAAAGGGTTTCATCAGCACCATGGCCGATGAAGAAGGTCGACCTGACCTTTCGAAATTCGTTCTCGACTACGACCGAGTTTTCAACGTCGGGCGTCTTGACGGTGAAACCACCGGCCTGATC
>JBEDKG010000062.1:0-12271 GCA_041172205.1 Actinomycetota bacterium
GCGCTTTGAACCACATGCGACCGATTAGATACATGAGGAACGGGATTGCCAACCAGCCAATCTGTGGAACCGCGTAGGTTTCGCGAATGGCCGCGCTGTCCAAATAGAGAGCGAAAATAAGCACCGCAAGGAAAGCGGAGCCAGCACCGAACACCAGAATTAGTGGCATGTCAGAAACCAGGTAACCGCGGCCAGGCGCCTTGGTTTCACCAGCTTTTTGGGCGGCCTCCAACTCGGCATAGCGCTTGACGTAGGCAAGGGAAAGGAAGAAGAAGATAGAAAACGCGAGAAGCCAAAACGAAACCTCGATAGCCGAGGCGAAACCACCGGCTACAACCCGAAGCGTATAGAGACCAGCCAAGCTGATGCAATCAACCAAGGTGATTCGCTTGAGCCAAAAAGTGTAGGCGCAGGTGAGACCTAGGTAGACCAAAAGAGCTACGAAGAAGCCGAGCCCGACGAAGAAGCCGATTGCCAGACCAACCAGTGCCAAAACCGATGACACCAAGACTCCGTCTGAGAAAGAGATCTGACCGGATGCAATAGGACGATTGCGCTTAATTGGATGGGCGCGGTCACTTCCGCGGTCAACCAGGTCGTTGCAAACGTAAACGGCAGACGAAACCATGCAAAAGGACACAAACGAGAGTCCTAGAAAAAGGAAGACAACCGATTCAACCTGAAAGACCTTGAATGAAGCCAAAATCGGCACGAAAAGTAACAGGTTCTTGGCCCACTGGTGAATGCGCAGTTGGCGAGACCAAAGGCGAAAACCGCCTGGAGTTTTGCTGTCAGACAAAAGACCCGCCTTTCCTGTCGTAAACACCAATTCTGCCTCTAGAACTGGGTCAACGCCAATCAGTCCAAGGCGCACGCCCAAGCCCCGAGAAATCTTGAACACCGGTGGAGAACTTCTTTGAGTTCTCGCAGACCGCGATTAGTCGATCATCCATCTTGTGGGCCCAGATTTCCATGACGTAGGTCGGCGACATGTATGCGTCGCAAACATGCACCATTTTCTGCCTCAAAACATAAGGTCGCATCACGCTATCGGCAATTGAGTAATTAGAGATGATGGCAAAATCCACTTCATACTGCTCAACCAATTCTCTGTTTACGCCGTTTATCGCACCTAGGTGTGTGCCCAATTTGCGTACGTCCAAGTTTGGTAATCCGGATTCATAAGCGAAAACCCCGGCATCACCCATGGCGGTGACATGCACTTGGTCTTCGCTACCAAGGGCTTTCGCCATCCTTCCCAAGTCGCCGTGAACTGCCTGCAACCTTGCATAGTAGGTCGTGATGTCAGCAACGGCAGGGTTGAGAGTAGGAATAACCAGCGCCAAAGCAATTACCGGGGCGAGGAAGGCGAGAGTTCTGATTTTCAAAAGCTCTGCCAACCGCTCACGGTTCTCCTTCAATGCCAAAACGTAAATGGCCAAGAGTGCCATCGGCGCATAGACCTGAAAGGCGAACCGTCCGGCATAGTCCATCGCCAGATATGAAGTTGAGTAACTGAAAACAACCGGCAAATAGAACGCGATTGCCAAGATGACCACGCGCCAAAGTTTTAGTAGGGCGAGCGGTAGCAACGGAATGAAGGCAAGCAGCCAGAGGAAAAACGATCCGTTAAAGAAGTATTGACTCGACTTCACAAAGAAAGTGTTGGGAAGCGCAACTCCGAACACGGCAACATTGGTGGCAAAAATTAGTCCAGCCCAAGCAAGCAGAACCAGCCCAATGCGCAATAAGCGCTTCCAGTTGACGTAGATGCGTCGATTTTGCAGGCTCACAGCTAAAAGCACAGGGACTAAAACCAGTAACAGGATTGACTCCGGCCGAGTGATCAGCAGCGCGGCCGTTGCTGCCACCGCCAGCCGACCTTCATCATTCTTGATAGCCAGAAAAAGCAACAGCATCAGCGAGACAAATAGGAACGTCTCCAGACCGCTGAAAATGTGAATCATCGTGGCCGGTACCGCAAAGAACAATGCCAGCGGAAAGTTTGCCTCAGGACGTCGTCGCAAGAAGAAAATTATGAAAGCAACCAGGGCCAGCAAGGAGACCAGTTTGAAAAAGAGCACAACATTGAAGCCGAGGAAGGCCGGAACTACCGAAAGCAACGCGAAAATCGGATTGGTATAAGCCTGCGTTGGATCAAAAGTGGTTGGGTTGTAGTTCCAAACACCGTGCTGGACCAAATTCTGACCATAACGCCAGGTAATGAAAGCGTCATCCACGGTGAATCTGGAAAATACCCAAAAGTTGACCAAAGCTAGCGACCAGGCCGAAGCCCTAAGTATTCCTTTAGTCAACTGCTAGCCCAATCTTTTTACCGACTGACCTAGTTTAGTAATTGACCTCAATGACAACTCGGCGGTTCTTCGACTGGTCAGTCGTTGAGACTGGGTCAACTCCACCCATACCGTAGGTCTTGTAAACAGCCTTGATTCCCTTGGCCTTCAAGAAGTCCACGACGGTCTTGCAGCGGTTGCTGGCAAGAGTCAAGTTGGCTTTCTTTGTGGCTTCCGAAGTAGCGTCGGTTTGGGTGTAACCGTAGATGGTGATGGTCTTGGCGTTCTTGATTAGAGGAACCAAAGAGGTCAACGACTTCACACCTCCGTCGGTTAAATCAAACTTCAAGTAGTTGAAGAGGAATCCGGAAACAGTCCACTGCTTGGTTTCTGTCTTCTCGGCCACCGCTGCCACTGTGCAATTGGCATCAAGCACTAGTTGTGCAGAATCGGTTGCATCGGTGTCGTCGGTCTTCTTTCCAGTCAACGTCAAAACCTGCTTCCCAGCTGAAACACAAGCCTTGGCTGGCAAAGTCACCAGCTGGTTGAAGTTTCCGTTTGAATCGGTGACGCCCTTGAATAGCGAGGTCTTGCCGGCACCAATGTAGAGACTGTAGGCAGAATTTGCCTTCAAACCGCCACCGGTAATTCGAACCTTCTGTCCAGAGAGACGCTTTCCAATGGAAGGCAGAACCTCAATGTTGATTCCAAACTCAGAAGTAACAACAGGTGGTTCATCGTAGATGTACTGCCCGCTGACCGACGCGGTACCCGCGCGAAGAGTGAGGTCAACAACACCAACTCCGGCCGGAGCCTTGAAGGTGATTTCGGTTCCAGAACCGTTGACTGCAAACTTTGGCTTGCGCAGGGTGATGCCGCCGATAATGAGCGAAGTTACATTCTCCAAACCGGTACCGGTAATTACTACCGTGTTTCCGCCAGCTTCTGGTCCGTGGTTCGGACTGATCGCACTCAAAGTTGGAGGAGCAGGGGTGATTACCAGCTTGCCCGCAACATACTTGAACACGTTCGAGTAGGTCAGCGAATCAGCGGCGGTTAGATTTCCGCCAGAAGCAACGATTCGGTAGGTGCCAACTTCAGTTGGTGGAGCACTCAGTAGAGTGTTGCCCTGGTAGTACTCAAAAGTGAAGCCATCAAGGGCGTCGCCATCGAGCAAACCGGTGACAATCGCCGAAGGGCTGTAGCTTTCTCCCAACGCAACTGTGATGTCGTCTGCTACCACCGAAAGGTTCTTCGGAGCCGGGTAAATCTTGATGGTGATCGATTCAACCGTGCTGGCATCGTCGTGCCAAGCAATCGAACTGTTGTAGTTCGTTGAAGCTGGCTGACGAGCTTCGATGATGCAATCACCAGGAGAAACAGCGGTGACCACACCGGAAGCGTAGGTACACTTCCCAGGGGTCTTGCTGGTGATTACTGGATCAGCAATCAGTGCCAAGACATCAGGAGTTTGACCAGTGCGGTAGTCGGTAGTTTCGACCGTCACATTTACGGTTTGGGTGTTACTGATCACAATCGAGCTAACCGATGGAGTCAGCTTGATTTTGGCATCGGCCTTCAGGATTTTGCCCGTGATCACCAAATTGGAGTTGGTTAGAACGTAGTTGCGTGCCCAACCGTCCGAAAGAACCAGAGGACTGATGAGGGTAATGGTCTTACCATTTCCTGCGTTGGCATCAGAGTAGGTTGCTCCAATCGACGACAACGGATTCAAAGTGACCGCATCGCCTTCGACTCCGTTGGTGAGGGTAAGTTCACCTAGTGTCGCCGAATTGTTGGCATCGTACTGTTTCTCAACCTTGACGCCGGTTGCAGTTACCGAGCGCTTGTTGATGGTCAATAGGAAGGTGTTGAAAGTCGGTACGTAGTAGACACTTCGGTCTACCCCGCCGCTCATCATTTCAAAACTGGCAACGCGAATTTCCCATGAGGTAACGGTGGTGCCATCGCCGCCACAGCCAGCCTCTTCGATTGCCACATCGCGAGGTAGCCCGGCGGTCCATCCCCAAGCTGGATTAGCAACAGCACAGGCGTGGTTGCGGTACTGCCAGGTTACCGAGGTAACCGCGTTGGCCGCCGTTGTGTTGGTGTACATGATGTCGTTCGACGTTCCGTTGGTGCCATCGCCGAGTTGACCCTTGTAGGTAATCGAGGTGGCAGTGCTGCCGCGCAACTTTGGAGTGAAGGCAATTGGCGAGCCGTTGATGGTCAGGTGCACTTCATTCGCATTAGTTACATACGAGTACATTTCGCGGTCGAAGGTTCCGGCGCTAATGTTGGCACGCACATAGTAGTCGCCCGCTGCAATTGGCAATCCGTAGTGAACGTTTCTCGACCAAGCACCAAGCTGGAAGTCTTCCGCGGTTTGCCAGACATAGCCATCTGAAGCAGGTGTGAATGCTGCGTTCGGCATCGGGTTCGTAAACGATGCGCCTGCGGTGTAGCTGGTTCCGGCGTTAATCGAAAGTGATGTGGTGCTGCCACCGAGAGTGGTGGTGACTGTCGAGTCAACTGCACAGTTGAACGAGAAGGTAGACGGAATCAGCGATGTGTCGGTCGGTGTAAAGACAACCGACTTTCCACCCCAAGGCTTAGCTAGGTCCGTGGTCTGGTTGGCCAGGTTGACGGTAACCGAGTCAGGTGACCAGGTAACCGCTGCAGCCGGCAGTTCTACACCGGCGAATGAGACGGTGCCAGAAGATCCATAAAGACCAACACCGGTTGCAGTTAGAACTGCCGGGTTACGTCCGGCCGTTGCCGTCTTTAGACATAGACCCTTCGCTGGAGTCATGGCAGGGCGAATCACATTTTGCGATGGAACGTTTCCTACGTAGAAAATTCCCGCGTTTTGAGAAATCTTGTCCACGTTGGTTTTTACAATCACCTGGTACCAGTTCACTGGGTCTAGGTTTCTCGGAGCGTGGAAAGTGATCGTGGTAGCGGTAACGCTTACCGGAGTGATCGGTTCGCCAGATTCTCCCCAAATGTAAACCCTGGTCTTGCTCGCATCGGTACCGTTTAGCTTCGTTCCGGTGATAACAAATAGGTCGCTGGCATCAACCTGCGGGTCGAATGTGAAACGTTCGGCGCCACGAGTGTTGTTTATGGCAGATTCGATCTTCGAGATGGTCATGGTATCTGGAGCATCGTTTACGCCAAGTGCACGTGGCGCTACAGCGACTGCGCTACCAACACTTGGAACCACTGTGATGTCGTAGATTCCAGCCGCCTTGGCAGGCATCACGAAGGTGATTGCGGTATCGGTGTAAGTGGTTGGGGTAACTAGTGTTGTGCCAACCTTTACTTTTCCAGAGGTTCCAAAACCGGTTCCATCAAGTCGATAAACCTTTCCACCCTCTGGTGAAGAAACTGCACGTGCATAGATTGAACCGCCAATAATTCCAGCCCAGCGCCAGTCTGAGTCAAGACTAAAGTTGGTTAGTTTTGGTCCGGTAACAACAACCATTCCGTTGAAGGCTCGAGTAGAACCCTTTGGGGTAATAACCACAGGGACCTGAGCGGCCACCGTGTTCGGGATTACAACGTTGGCGATGGTGGTTCCATTACCGGTCGCGGTATAGGCAACGGCAGCCTTTGAACCCACCTTGATGGTTCCAGTGGTTCCGAAACCGATGCCTGTGATTGTGACCTTGGCGTTGGCCGCTGGCGTGGTGGTGGCAACCGTCGAAGGGCTGATTCCGGTAACACCAGGGGTAGCTAGGTAGCTAAAGGCCGACGCCTTAGTTGCGAAACCGGTTGGGGTTCCCACCGAGACGGCGAAGGTGCCGGCGGTGTCGCCAGATGGAAGTTCAACCTGGATTTCGGTTGCGGTCGAAGAGATTACGGCCGCTGGCGAGGCACCAATGTAAACACCGGTACTTCCTGCTGTGAAACCAGTTCCCTTGATGGTGATGGTGTCGCCTCCGGCAAGTCCGGCTGAGTCAGGAGAAACCGATGTGACTACCGGGTTCGTGGTAGCTGCCACCAAGGTGATGGTTCCAGGTGCATCTAGTGCACCGCCGCCGGACGAGGAAATGATGTTGAGATCAACGTCGCCGGTCTTCCCAATGTTCTCAGGAACCATTGCCACGATCTTGGTAGCAGACAGTCTCTGGACCCATGGTGCCTTAATTCCGTCCATGGTCACGGTCGGAGTTCCCGAAGTGCCAAAGCCAGTTCCGATCAATGTGACGATCGAACCGCCGGTGTTTGCAACAGAGGCTGGGGCAACCGAAGTTAGTGTTGGTTTCGCACCATAGGTGTATTTGGTAGACAGAGTGACTAAACCAAAGCCGCTGTTTACGGCCATCGTTACCTGGCCGGCCTGAGTGCCCGCTGGTACTCGGTAGATAACCGTGTCAACACCGTCGATGTGGTAGCCGTCTGATGAGCCGCCACCCCAGGTGCAACTTACGGTGCCCCAGTCCCAGCTAGCTTCCTGACCTCCGATGTAGAGGTGAGCAACATCTTCACGGTAATTGTTGCAAAGGTTTTGCCCACGGAGCTTGATGTAGTTTCCACCAATAATTGGACCCTTTGCAGGACTAACCGAAACGTTCTTTGGTACGAATGGTACGAACGTTACGCGCTTCTTGAGCATGATGATTGGATCGTGACCGTAACCGTAGTCGTAGTGCTCCACAATGACGTCAACCGGACGCTGGGTTGACCAAACATCTGTGTTCCAGTGGCCGCCCAAACGGAATCGAGCCCAATCTTCGCCCATGAACCAGCGGTTGTAGGCGTAAAAACGCTCACCGGTTGCCACGTCCTGTACGTAGACGTTGATCTGCCCATCACTTGAAATACCTGGACCCTTGAGGTCGAAGACGTCTTGGAAAGTGATTTGGCTTGGGATGTCGTTTGAGGTAATCGATGGCTCGAAAACCGTGAGCGCGTCTTTGATTCGGTTGATCGAAAGGCCATTCACCCCTCGATACGCCTCATCTGAACCATTGCAGGCGTTGTAGAAAACGAAGTTGGCTTTGCCGGTGTAGTTGAATTTCTGATACGTGTCGTACATGTGGTACAAAACCAAGAAGGAACCATCGTCCAATACTTTTGAACTCTGTCGACCAACGTACTGCTGCACAACCTCCCCGTTGAAATCTTTGTATTCGTAGTAGGCGTTGGTGTAGCAGTGACCAGTTGGTTCATCGATGAACGCGTGGTTCAAAGTAGCTGAAAGATAGGTGCTTCCGGTGTTGGCGATTCGGGTATCGCTGAGGTTTACCAAATCAACCTGCGGCATTACTTTCGATGAAACATTGAAACGGTAGGTAACAGTCTTGGTGGTGTCTGCGCTGGTAACGCGAATCGTTGTCGATTGTCCGGTGGTTGCGGTGTAGGACAAACTGAGGGTCGCAGTTCCGGTGCTGTCGGTTACGGCGCCGGTTGGACCGGTAACGCGAATCGAGGCCGAAGAGTTTGCAGCCTGAATAGTCCAATCGACATTAGCCCTGGTTGCAAATACGTCGTAGTTCACAACGTTTGGGGCGAACGAGGTGTTCAGGAATGCCTCATTGCCTAGGGTGAGTGAAGAAAGAGTGGCGTCGTTGTCGGCCGCAGTTGCGCTGGCTGGTAGCGCAGTAGCCACCAAACCGCTAAAGGTAAGGCTAACTAGGGCAAGAAAGGCTAGAAACTTCTTCATGGGGTCCAAACATTCGGTATTTACTACAGTTCAAAGCCAGAATAGCCCAAAATAGAGGTCTCGAACCTAGTCGGTTTGTCTAGCAAGGGTATTCTCAAACTGTGATCGACTTCGAAAATCCGGAATTCATTGAAAACCCTTACCCCGCTCTGGCCGAGCTCAGAAAACATGGGAAGCCGGTTTGGCACGAAGCCACTAACCTCTACCTCGCTGCCAATTACCAGGACGCCAACGCGGTATTGCGAAACCGTTCTCTTGGACGCATTTTCAAACCCAAAGAACCGAATGAAACCTGGGACACCTTCAACTGGCTTCACAGCGACAGCCTGCTGGATAGCGAGCCTCCGAAACACACCAGACTCAGAAGCCTCTTGGTCAAGGCCTTCAACAAGAACAAGATTGAAAGCCTCAGACCCGACGTAGAGCGCCTAACCCAAAACCTGCTTGCCAACATCGACGAAAAACTTCAAAACACTGGAAGCTTCGACGTAATCGCCGACTTCGCAGAACCGCTACCAGTGAAAGTTATCGCCGCCCTACTCGGCTTCCCAGACGAAGACGAACACCTACTTCGTCCTTGGTCACAGGCCATCGTGAAAATGTATGAGGTTAACCCAAGCGAAGCAACTCAGGCTGCCGCCCAACTGGCAAGCCATGAATTTGCCGAATATGTTCGTGGCCTCATGGAAGAGCGCAAACGAAACCCTGGAACCGACCTGATCAGTGACCTTGCCGCGGTTGAAGAAGACGGTCAAAAGCTAAACGCTCAGGAACTAATCGCCACCTGCGTTCTTCTACTTAATGCCGGGCACGAAGCCAGTGTCAACGGTTTCGGCAACGGCTTCGTGGCCCTGATGCAGCGCGACGACCAACTCGCAAAACTACGAGCGAACCCCTACGGCCTTGCCGCAACCGCCGTCGATGAATTTATTCGCTTCGACGCCCCGCTTCACCTGTTCGAGCGCACGGCAACAGCAGACGTTGAAATCGGTGGCGTCCTTGTTCGCGAGGGTCAAAAGATCGCCTCACTTCTCGGCTCAGCCAACCGCGACGAAACCGTCTTTGAAAACCCAACTGAGATGGACATCACACGCGACCCAAACCCTCAAATCGGTTTCGGAGCTGGAATCCACTTCTGCATCGGTGCCCCACTGGCAAGAATGGAAATGACCACTTCGCTTCCGGCGCTAATCGAAAAATACCCAACCATGAAACTGGTAGGCGACCCCCTTCGCAGGCCGGGTTTTGTGCTTCGCGGATACGAAAGCGTTACGGTTACTGTTTAGCTTTTGATGCGGGCGTAAAGCTTCATCAATGCTGGCACCACAAGGTAAACCGCCAGCGGCACGACCACCAGGGTCAAAACAAATACCTTCAGCAGTGGATGCGCGCTGCCCATGGCCGGAACAATGGTTAGGAATCCGAGCGACACCAGCGGAAAGATTGCAAGCCAAGTGATAAAAGCTCTGACGTGCACTGATGGTGGCTTCATGATTTCCTTTGAGGTAATTGAATTCGTAGTCTAGAGCCAACAGGCTGGCCTCGCAGATTATTGACTAAGGCTGAAGTCTCTGAACCTGCCATTCGCCAACACTTCCATCTGAACCTAAACTCCGAACGAACTCAATTCGATCGTGCATGCGATTCGAACGGCCTTTCCAGAATTCGATTCTGGTTGGCACGATTCGATAGCCGCCCCAATAGCTGGGTCTTGGAACAGCAGAGTCTTTGAACCTCTCCAAAGCTTCGTCGAATTGCTTGTCTAATGCCGAGCGGTTTTCGATGGTCTCAGACTGCCGGCTCGACCACGCGGCAACCTGAGAATCGTGTGGTCGGGATGCAAAGTATTCATCTGAATCTCCTGAAGGAACCTGAACCGCAACGCCCTCGACCAGAACCTGCCGATACATCGAATACCAGCCAAACGTTGCACTCACTTTGGGGTTCTCAGCTATCGCCTGACCCTTACGGGATTCGAAGTTTGTGGCGAAAAAGAACCCGTGCGAATCAACACCTTTTAGCAAAACCGTTCGTGACCGGGGCTGACCAGAGGCATAGACGGTTCCCAAAACGAAAGCGTTCGGTTCATAAATCTCAGCCTGTTCCGCTTCAATCAGCCATTGCCTGAATTGTTCGAAAGGATCGGCCAGCAAGTGAGTCTCTTCTAGAGCCTCTTGCCCGTAATCTTCGTGGCGGTTTAGGGAATCCATCTACCTAGGATATTCCACTAGCGAACTGAAGGCTTTTTGCGGGCTAACTTTCGACGGATAACGTTCCTGATTACTCCCGAGGACAAAGTTATTGCTCCAAATGAGAAGAACACCGCGAACGCGATTAGGTGTTCGTTAGCAGCCTGAGTGCAGGCTTCCAAATCCTGGATACCCGAACCCGCACAGACAGCTGGATCGATGTACCCAATCAAAATCGCGAACGAAAGCGCCAACGAAATGGTTGCCAACATGGCCAAAGTATTGTTTTTCACGAAACAAATAATTCGATCAAGGCCTAACAAATTCCCACGAATAAATGGTGCTAGGAAACTTTACCCGTGCTCTTGGTCAAGACTTTAGCCGTACCAACCGAGTTAGTTGCTGTGACTAACAAGCGAATGTACTTAGCTTTGTCCGCCTTGGCCAGCTTGTAACGGCTAGATCTTTGCCCGGCAATCACCGAACACTTATTTGCCTTGACCGGTGCAGCATTACTCACAACTTTCGATGACGCACTGCATCGGTACCAGGTGTAAGTGAGAGCCACGTTGCCAGAACCCGACCAGGTTCCAGAAACCGATGTCAGGGTTTTTCCGACTTTGAAGGTTATGTTCCCAATGGTTGGCACGAGCGAATTCGTTGGTGCCACACTTGGTAGCGCCGAAGTTGTACCTCCGTTGATCGCAATGTCGTCGAAGTAATAAACGGCAGGTGGAGTGCTGGTCGCCACCTGAAAGTCTGGGAAGATAACTAGCTTGGTATAGATTTTGCTTCCAGACCAGGTTCCAGCGGTTGAGAAATCAAAGCGCATACTGTTTGCCCCTAGGCTGGCAGTCTGAATGATCTGAGTGTCCATGGTCTCTCCGATGAACAACTGAACGGCAACTGGGCTGCCGGCCTTTGGAGAGAAATACTTGAACGTCAGTACTGGGTTTTGCGTGTTGGTGATTCGCAAGGAACCGTCAGTGTCCACAATCGCGTTGTAACCGGTCCAAGGTTGACCCGACTTGGTTAGAGCGAGGACCTTGTTGTCTGTAGCGCCCAAACCAACGTTGTCGGTGACCACCGCAGCAGTACCGCCACCAAAGATTCCTACCGGATGTGTTGGCCCAGCTTCAGCCGCTCCAAGAGCACCAAGCGCATCGTTTGCTTCGTAGTTGAGGACAGTCGACGTAGCAACCGCATTAGATACTGAACCGCCGCCGCCAGAACCCCCGCCAGAACCACCAGTGCCACCAGTACCCGCAGTAGCTGAAGCAAACGTCACGTCATCGAGGTAATAAGTCATGCCAGCGGTTGAAGGGTTTGGTGTAGTTGTGTAGTCAAGGAAGACGCTCGCCATGTTGTATGTCTTGTTAGCGCTAAACGCTTCAGTTCCTGGTCGCTGAACTGAGAAGTCAAAAGTGTATTCATTCCAACCAACAACGCTGTCCTGAGTTGAGTACGCTTCCACCGACTGCGTAACATCGGTCATCTTCTCAAGTTTCATCATCAATTTCTTGCCCGCAACTGGCGCATAGATTTTTGCCGTTACAAAAAGAGCAGAAGAAGTGACCAATGCTTTTGACTGATCCTTCAAGATGGTGGTACCAGCCCAAGAGGCTACGCCGCGAACAATCTGCAAGACACTGCCGGCATTGCCTGAAACCCCCGAAGCAATAGAGGAAAGGTGATGTGCTGGGCTGTCATCATCGAAGTCGATGTGAATGAAGCCGGAAGTGTCGTCGTTCTCGAAAGTTATTTGCAGCGGTGTCGTGGCATTCGCTGGAGAAATTCCAATGAGCAAAAGTGGGAGCGCGAGAAATAGAGAAATGAATTTGCGAAGCATGACTGCCTTTCCGGCTGTTCGCTTCGCACAAAGCTATAAATAAAGGGCATTTGCCCCAATGACTTGATAGTACTCGCATATCTAGGACATAAGAAAAGGACCCAGCAAAATACTGAGTCCTTTTCATGGAGGAAGCGGTGGGATTTGAACCCACGGTAGCTATTAACTACGACAGTTTTCAAGACTGTTCCGTTCGGCCGCTCCGGCACGCTTCCGTACCTATATTCTAGCCGATTGGGAAGCCCTGAGAAAAATGAGTTCTGAGTTT
>JBEDKG010000063.1:0-4885 GCA_041172205.1 Actinomycetota bacterium
AGCAGAACCGAGAACATCTTCGCGAGTGATGTCGCCGTTGAGGCCAGTTGGAGTGACCTTGCCGAGATCGACGCCGAGGTCGGCGGCAAGCTTGCGAATTGGAGGCTTGGCTAGAACCTGAGTGTCTGGGTGAGTTGGCACAGCGAGGTGTCCGGCAGGTGCTGGAACTGCTGCCGCTGGGATTGCGGTGATTGCTGAGGTGTTCGTTGATACGGCACCAGCGCGCTTGCGACGAATCGGGCCGTTCGGGTCGGCGGTTCCGTAACCAACTAGGTTCGGGGTGCGCTCTTCGGCTGCGGCCGCGGTGGCGGCAACTTCGGCAACGGCTTCGTGAACACTGGCAGCGGTAGCTGCCTCGGAAACGGTTGCTCCAACAGCACCATCGGCGACGGTTGCCGAGATCAGTGGCTTGCCCACTTCAACGGTGTCGCCTTCGTTGGCCATTAGCTCAGAAATAACTCCCTCGAAAGGGCAAGGAAGTTCAACTAAAGACTTGGCGGTTTCGATCTCAACGATGACTTGGTTCACCTTGACGGTGTCGCCAGGCTTTACCTTCCAAGAAACGATTTCGGCTTCGGTTAGACCTTCGCCAACGTCAGGCAAATTGAAATACGCGATCTTGCTCATTAGTAGGCTCTCGATCTGTCGACTGCTTCAAGAATGCGGTCGGCGTCTGGAAGATAAATCTCTTCAAGCTTCGCCGCAGGGTAAGGAATGTCAAAGCCACCAACGCGTAGCACTGGAGCTTGCAGGTGGTAGAAGCACTCTTCGGTGATGCGAGCAGAAATTTCGCTGGCAACCGAGAACGAGTTTGGAGCTTCGGCAACCGTGATCAGGCGTCCGGTCTTCTTCACCGATTCGATGATGGTTGGGAAGTCGATCGGCGACAGCGAACGAAGGTCAATAACTTCGATGCTCACGCCTTCGCTGGCAGCAACTTCTGCCGCCTGAAGCGAGGTGTGAACCATTGGGCCGTAAGAAACGATGGTTAGGTCGTGACCTTCGCGAATAACGCGCGCTGAGAAAAGATCCTGCGGAGGGGTGTCCAGGTTCACTGGACCCTTCTGCCAGTAGCGTCGCTTCGGTTCGAAGAACATGACCGGGTCGTCTGAGCGAATGGCCTGCTGGATCATCCAGTAGGCATCGTTCGGGTTGCTCGGAGTGACCACGCGAAGACCGGCGGTGTGAGCGAAGTAAGCCTCTGGGCTTTCCGAGTGGTGCTCAACAGCACCGATGCCGCCGCCGAAAGGAACGCGAATAACCACAGGCATCTTGTGGAAGCCTTCGGAACGGTTCTGCATCTTGGCAAGCTGAGTGGTGATCTGGTCGAAAGCCGGGAAGATAAAGCCGTCGAACTGAATCTCGGCAACTGAACGGTAACCACGCATGGCTAGACCGATGGCAGTGCCAACGATTCCAGACTCCGCAATTGGAGAGTTGAAAATTCGGCTCTCGCCGAACTCAGCGTGAAGACCTTCGGTAACGCGGAACACTCCACCAAGCTGAGCTACGTCTTCACCAAAAACCAAAACCTTGCTGTCTTCGCTCATGGCCTTGCGAAGGCCTGCATTGATCGCCTTGGCGATCGCCATATCAACGAAATTCGTCATTAGTTTTCACCACCGAACGAAGCTTCGTAACGCTTCAACCAGTCGAGCTGTTCGTCGATTAGTGGGTGAGGCTCCGAGTAAACGTGCTTGAACATCTCGTCCATTTCTGGAGTCTTGAGAGCGAAAGTTGCCTCACGAATTTCTGAGGCCAGTTTCTCGCCGGCTTCGGCAACCTCTTCAAAGAAGTCTTCACCAATACCCTGGCGGCGCAAGAAGATTTCGAAACGCTTTAGAGGGTCTCGGGCGGTCCAGTAAGCGACCTCTTCATCTGAACGGTACTTGGTTGGGTCGTCCGATGAGGTGTGAGCACCAATTCGGTAGGTGAGCGCCTCGATCATGAACGGGCCGGCACCTTCGCGGGCGTCGTCCATGTGCTTTGCGGTGACCGCATAGCTAGCTAGGACGTCGTTGCCGTCGATTCGGATACCTGGTACACCGAATCCTTCACCGCGACGATA
Source organism: Actinomycetota bacterium (assembly GCA_041172205.1). Lineage (GTDB taxonomy): Bacteria > Actinomycetota > Actinomycetes > Actinomycetales > Microbacteriaceae > Rhodoluna. Next base: position 2,069 of record JBEDKG010000063.1, read on the forward strand.
AAGAGGTACGCGAGTTTGGCTGGCAGTTGGGGAAGAAATTGCCCACTGGTTGTTCTGGCAGAAGAACACGATTGGGCTCTGGGTGTTGGCCGCAAAAAGGAACGACTCAGAAATGTCGCCCTCGGCAGTTGCGCCGTCGCCGAAGTAAGAAATGACTGCTAGGTCTTCAGCCTTGTTGCCGGTAGCAACCTTGCCGTCGAACTTAACACCCATGGCATACCCGGTTGCGTGAAGCACCTGGCTTCCGAGAACAATTCCGTAGAGGTGGAAACGAGTTTCGTCTGGGTTCCAACCACCGTGGTTTACGCCACGAAGCATTTTGAGAATCGACATCAACTCAACGCCGTGAGTGATTGCAACACCGTGTTCGCGGTAGCTAGGGAAGATGTGGTCGTTGTGGCCAACGCCGTAGCCCGAACCAATTTGGGCGGCCTCTTGGCCAATGGCAGGAATCCAAAGACCAAGTTGGCCCTGGCGCTGAAGTGCAGTGGCCTCGTTGTCGAAGCGGCGGCAGCGAGCCATGTCGCGGTAGAACTTTAGGAAGTCCTCTTCGGTTAGGCGCTCGATGTACGAACCATACTCGGCATAGTTTTTTGGCACTGCAAATTCACCCTCAGGTGAGAGCATTTGCACCATTGGCACACTGTCGTTTGCATTCATCCTTTCCAATTTAGTTTGGTTCGGTGGCACAATCTACATATGAAGCGATTTCTAGTCGGTACCGCGATCAATTCCCTAGGGCTTTGGTTGGTGGTCACACTCATTCCAGCAATCAAAATATCGCCATTGGCAGGCTCTACTGTCTGGAATTTGGTTGCGTCTTACGTTGTGGTTGGCATGATTTTCGGGTTTGTAACCTCAATCGTTGCGCCGGTAATTAAAGTTTTGGCGTTTCCCCTCTATTTGCTGACTTTCGGACTTATTTCGATTGTCATCAACGGAGTGATGCTGCTGCTGGTTGCTTACCTAAGCTCCATGGTCAAAGTGGGAATCTTCAGCATTAGCGGTTTCGGTGCCGCCGGCGCCAGTAACACCGCACTTGGCTGGGCAATGCTCGGCGCAATCGTGATGAGCCTCAGCACCTTTGTGGCCAGAAGCGCTTTCAAAGCTATGAAGCTGCTTTAAGCGGCGCAAACTCCTTAGCTTCCAAAAGAGTTGAACCGGCGAGGTCTTTCAGGACCTCCCCGCGCAATCGAACCAAACCAGAATCGGTAGATTCATCCGCGAGCGCTGCTGTTTGAACGTACTCATGCATGCCGTGAGCTTTGAGAATCGTTTCGCCAGGATTCACATCCACATGCCTAGAAGCGGTAGCCCAGTTTTCGGTCATCGGATTGGTTGCTCCACTCAAAGCTGGAACCACATCGTTGGAGTGCTCAAGTGAAATCACTTTTACGCGGGAAGGAATTTCCTCTTTGGCGATTGGTGAGCCCATGGTGATGATGGCGTCGACGTTTTTGTGTGATTCGGCGAGCTCTGATGCAACCATTCCACCCTGTGAGTAGCCCACCACGACCAGCCGGTCTGAACTAGTTACGCCGAAGGCGTCTAAAGCCGCGTTAGCGGCTCGATATGAAGTTGATTTTTCGCCATTTCCTAATAGCTCTAGATCACTTCGAACATCGAAAGCCTTATTGCTCGCCACCGGATTCCAATCCGAGGTGCCTGGAAGGTACATAACCACCAAACTTCCTTTCTCCGTTTGGTAGCGCTCTAACCGAATGTTCCCCGATTCATTGTTGAGGCGGCTTGCCAACCCGGTTAGCGACTTTGGGTTTTGATAAACGGCGGTGGGTGAAGTTGGCACAAGTTTTACCCCTGAGCCAGGAAGCTTTGAAATTGAAGTTCCGATTTTTCCAACCGGATACTCGCCAACGGCTGCGCGAACCCCGAAGGCCGTGATGTTGGAATTGCCCAGTGCCGAAAGCCCAACCGTCGCGGCCAGACCTGCCCAGACCGGGCTGGGAATCACCTTCTGTAACCAGGGATGGGCATGGATTGCCTCAGCCACTGCCCCGAGTTGGTGAGCGATCCGTGCGTCGCCGGTGAAATAACTTTCCGAGGCCACAAAACATCCGTGCCTCTGCAGCCCTAGGCGAATCAGAGTCTCTGGAAGCTGCGCATCTAGCTGCAAATGATTAACCAGACCATTTAGTTGAGCCAATGGTTGCAGTTCATCGGTCAGCCGGTTTTGAATGCTAGCTAGATTCGAAGTAATTCGCTCGATCTCGGAGCGAGCCACGGTAACACTTGGGTCGCCGCCGTAACTTACTAACCCGCTCAAAGCGAGATCCTTGGAAGGTGAATCAAGTGAGCCTGGAGAAAGCGCAGGCGATTTTGTAATTCAGCCAACTGACTTTCCAAAGCCCTAGCGGCCGATGAGTTCCAAAGTAGCGGGTTTGGCTTACTCGATTCAAGGTGAGCAATTAGCTCATTCAATAGCGGTTCAACTTCGTGCATGGAAAAAGAATGGCAATTATCAGAAGCCATCGACACGTCCTCAAGCATTCTGTGGATAAGGCAAAATAGTAGGGTGAGCAATCTTTCGGTACAACCACTTTCCCCACTCGACGGACGCTACCGCGCAGCGGTTGCCGACCTTGGCGAGTACCTTTCAGAAGCCGGTCTGAACCGCGCTCGAATTCAGGTTGAAATCGAGTGGTTGATTCAACTCGCCAATCGCTCACTTCTTGGCACCGATCGTCCAGTCTTGGACAGCGAGGCTGCCGAACTTCGCAAAATTGTCGCCGATTTTTCAGACTCCGACGTTCGTGAACTTGGCGAAACCGAAGCGGTCACGAAGCACGACGTCAAAGC
>JBEDKG010000064.1:0-5535 GCA_041172205.1 Actinomycetota bacterium
GGTGGAATTGTCGTAATCACTATCTGGCTCGGCGCCAAGTCGAACTAACGTCAAGATAAGGAAAGAAAACCCAAGTGGCTAAAAACTCCAAGGACGTCGTACAGCACGAAGAAGTTGCTGAGCACGACTATGCAACCGGTCTTGCCGTAGTAACCGCAGACAAGCCGGCCGACCCAGGAATCGAACCGCACCGCGTTCGCATGACCGACAAGAGCGTCAAGCACGAAAAGGCTGCAGCGCTGCAGGTTGCTCTTCTTTTCACACTTTCGATCCTCGGTAGCATATTCGCGATCTGGGCATACTACGCTTTCCCATTCGATGACACCAATGCAAGCTCACTCCGAGTCAACACACTATTCCTAGGTCTTGGGATTGCACTTGGCTTGTTCGGAATCGGTATTGGCGCGGTTCACTGGGCCAAGACCCTAATGCCTGATGCTGAAGTTTCAGAGGAGCGCCACCTAACCCGTGGAACTGAAGAAGTTCGCGCTGCAGCATTAGAGGTTATTCGCCTAGCCGACCAGGAATCTGGCTTCTCTCGCCGCAAGCTAATCCGACGCACTCTTTATGGAGCGCTTGCACTTTTCCCAATCCCAGCGATTGTTCTTTTCTCTGACCTAGGTCCGAACCCTAAAGACTCACTTCGCCACACCATGTGGGGCGCGAAGAAGAACACCCGTCTTGCACGAGACCCAGATGGTACTCCAATCAAGGCTTCTGACGTGCAAATCGGTTCAGTCTTCCACGTGATCCCAGAGGGTCTTGAAAAGCTTGAAGCGCCACACATGCTGAACGAAAAGGCCAAGGCGGCTGTATTGCTAGTCCGCCTAGACCCAAGCGAAATCAAGAACGATAAAGAGCGTGAATGGGGCTACGACGGAATTGTCGCCTACTCGAAGATTTGTACGCACGTGGGTTGCCCAGTGGCACTTTACGAGCAGCACACTCACCACCTGCTATGCCCTTGCCACCAGTCGACGTTCGACTTGGCAGAGGACTGCAAGGTTGTTTTCGGTCCAGCTAGCCGCCCTCTACCTCAGTTGAAGATTGAAGTAGACGCTGAAGGCTACTTGATTGCACCTGGCGATTTCGCCGAACCTGTTGGTCCAAGCTTCTGGGAGCGTAAGGCATGAGTAACGCAGTAACCACTAAGAAAAAGGGTGGCTTCCTAGCCGGAACCGCCAACTACCTAGATGAGCGTGTTGGTATTGCCGGCATTGTCAAGGAGTTTGGTCGCAAGATCTTCCCTGACCACTGGTCATTCATGCTCGGTGAAGTAGCACTTTACAGCTTCTTGGTTCTGCTTCTATCGGGAACCTTCCTCACCTTCTTCTTCAACCCAACCATGGCTGAAACCACCTACGACGGCGTCTTCGGGCCGCTCAAGGGCGCTCACATGTCTAGCGCATACGCATCAACCCTTGACATCTCATTTGAGGTACGAGGCGGTCTGCTCATGCGTCAGGTTCACCACTGGTCTGCGCTTCTGTTCGTAGCGGCTGCTGGACTTCACATGCTTCGCGTGTTCTTTACCGGCGCCTTCCGTAAGCCACGTGAAATTAACTGGGTTGTTGGTTTCATGCTCTTCATTTTGGGTATGGCCGGTGGTTTCACCGGTTACTCACTACCAGATGACCTGCTTTCAGGTAACGGTCTGCGAATCATCGATGGAATGCTAAAGGGCTTGCCATGGATTGGTTCATACACCTCTTCCCTACTGTTCGGTGGAGAGTTCCCTGGAAACCAGATTGTGCCTCGCCTTTACAGCTTGCACATCATGATCGTTCCTGCACTTATCCTCGTGTTCTTGGTAATCCACCTATTCATGGTGGTAATCCACAAGCACACCCACTACTCGGGTCCTGGTAAGAAAGACACCAACGTAGTTGGCTACCCTCTCATGCCTGTTTACGTTGCTAAGGCCGGTGGCTTCTTCTTCATCGTCTTCGGTGTAATCATGCTTACCTCGGCGTTTGTAACCATCAACCCTGTTTGGAACTACGGAAGCTATGACCCGTCGCCAGTTTCTGCTGGTACCCAGCCAGACTGGTACATCGGATTCCTAGACGGTGCGCTGCGACTAGCTCCAACCGGTATCGAAACCACAATCGGTAACGCAACCGTTTCATGGAACATTCTGCTTCCGATGATTGTCGGCGTAGGACTACTAGGTGTTGTTGCTGTTTACCCATTCGTCGAAGGTTGGATTACTGGCGATAAGCGTGAACACCACGTGCTAGACCGTCCACGAAACGCTCCAACTCGTACCGCAATCGGTGCAGCCGGAGTGACTTTCTACGCAGTTCTATGGGCTGGAGCAGGTACCGACTTGATCGCGACCAACTTCAAGATGTCTCTAAACCAGGTGCTGACCACCATGCAGATCCTGCTCTTCGTAGCTCCGGCACTTGCTTACTACGCAACCAAGCGCCTCTGTCTATCGCTTCAGCGCAAGGACCGCGAGATTGTTCTGCACGGACATGAAAGTGGTCGAATCGTTCGACTACCTCATGGTGAATACGTTGAAATTCACGAGCCAGCAGATGAATACGAAATCTGGAAGCTAACCGACTTCAAGGAGTACGCACCAACTTTGGCTCGTCCAAACGAAAAGGGCGTAATCACGGTTAGTGCACGTATTCGTTCGGCACTCTCGAAAGTCTTCTTCGAGGACCGTGTAAGTCCGGTACGTCAAACCGAATTGGATGCTGCAAAGCACCACGGAGAACTACACTAAATTCATTCGATTTGAGGCGCTCAGGATTCTGGGCGCCTCAAATCGTTTAACGGGCTTTTCGATAGACTCCAATAGTGTCCAGACCGAAATTCAATCAACTAGCGCCAGACTTGCAGCTGTCAAAGGGTGTGCGGTCACTACTAGAAGGATTGGGTGACACACCAATTGGCACTCGCGAACGCATGATCCTCCTTGCTATTGAACAGATTGTTGAACGTGGTCCGGTTGACTTCAACTCAGGTCTGGTATGCGACCAACTGGGCATCAAGCATCCAATGATCAAGCACTACTTTGGCTCCAAGGAGAACCTTCTGTCTGAGGCGCTGCTCTGGGGTTTTCGCGATTGGCACCGAGTTCTCTCTGAATCCTGGTCAAAACCTTCTAAGAATCCTGAACAGCTTTTGATCAAGAAAATCAAAGCCGAAATTGAATGGGGTCGCCAAATGAAGGCGATGGCTATTCTTTGCCACTACCCGATGGTCTCTGAGAACGCTCGAAAAATCATCTCTGTTTCACACACCAACGAGATGCAAGCGCTATTTGAATACCACCTAGCAGCACTTACGAAGCTAATTGTGGCAATCAGAACCAAAACTGACTTCTCAATAGATTTTGATGAAAAAACCTACCCGAGAACCGAAATGGTGATTAAACACCCGCAGGCATTTATCGCTTCGGCGAGCATCTCCTGGGCCACACACGGTCTGGTCGTGTGGAGTTCGGGAGATCACCTTTCAACGCGAGGATTCATGAGTGAAACAATTGCCGGAGTTTCCTCGAAGATCGCCATCGAAACACATTTGAACAACATTTTGAAGATTGCGAGAGGCTAGTTTTGAGCAAATTATATTTCAGGCACGGAGCCATGAACAGCGGTAAGAGCACCGCCCTTCTGCAAGTCGCCTATAACTACGAAGAGCGTGGCCAGAGAGTCCTGATTGCTAAACCTGCAGTCGACACCAAAGGCAACCTGCAGGTCGTCAGTCGACTTGGGATGTCTCGCGAGGTTGATTTCCTGGTCCTTCCAAACGACGACCTTCGCGAGAAGTTAACGCAAGCAGCGGGTTCCACGGAAGTCGACTGCCTGCTTATCGATGAAGCACAGTTCCTCTCTCCCGAACAAGTAGATCAGGCGATGGAAATCGCTGTGCTCGACAAAATTCCAGTGCTTGCCTATGGGATTCGCACCGACTTTCTTACTAAAGGCTTCCCCGGCAGCATTCGCCTGCTCGAAATTGCTCACAGCTTGGAAGAGCTTAAAACCATTTGTCGCTGTGGAAAAAAGGCCATGTTTAACGCTCGACTAAAAAACGGCGCCTTTGTTTTCGACGGAGACCAGGTCGCTATCGATGGCGAAGAAGTTACCTACGAATCACTATGCCCAAACTGCTATTACAAGAGACTAGGTAAAAGTTCGTGATCAAGACCCTCAAAGACTTGGCTGGAGTTCCTAAGTTCTATCAATTTTTCACAGCCAGAACGATTTCTAACTTTGGAAACGGTATTTCGCCTGTAGCTCTAGCGTTCGGTGTTTTAGGCATCGATGGCGCCAATGGTGGTTCACTGAGCTTGGTCCAAGGCGCTAGAACGCTTCCAATTCTGCTCCTGCTAATTGTCGGAGGAACTATTGCCGATAAATACGGAAGAGCCCGAGTTATGGGTCTCACCGACATGTGGCTCAGTGTTCTGATTTTGATTGCAGCTTGGTCATTCATTTCGGGTCACCCTAGCGTCTGGCTACTAGTGATTGTGGGCCTACTTGCTGGCCTCCTCAACGGAATCTGGTACCCAGCATTTGCTGGACTCATGCCAATTCTCGTGCCCGAAGAGAAACTTCAGAGCGCCAACGCGGCAACCGGTTTCGGTTCTAATGTTGCATTCATGCTTGGAACCGCCAGCGGCGGAGTGGTCGTGGCTGTTTGGGGTGTCGGATGGGCCTTGGCAGTTGATGCTGTTACATTCTTGATCGCCGGCGCATTGGTTTACCCGCTTTCGAAACTCCACCAAAAGGGTCAAGTTGAAGCCGGCGAGAAAGTCAACTTCATCAAAGAACTCAAGTTGGGTTGGCACGAATTCAGAACGCGTTCCTGGCTAGTAACAATCGTCGTAGCCTTCGCAGTACTGAACATGAGTTTCGAAGCTGTTTGGGCGGTACTAGGGGCGTTGCAAACGCTTGACAAGTACGACGGCGCAGCAACTTGGGGCCTAGTCTTGGGCTTCATGAGCCTAGGCTTCCTACTCGGAACAATAATCGCGAACAAGGCTAGGCCAAAGCACCCGCTACGCATGGTCATAATCTTGATGCTGGCCGATCCGTTATTCCTATTTACTTTTGGAACGGCGCAACCGCTTATTGCATTGCTAGTTTCTGCTATTGCCGTTGGCATCGCCATGGACATCTTCTACGTTGTTTGGGCCACGACAATCCAGCAAAATATTCCGTCCGAATCGTTATCCAGAGTCAACTCCTATGACTCATTTGGCTCGTTTGTCTTCGGGCCAATCGGCATCATGGTCGCCGGTCCGCTAGCGGTGGCAATCGGAATTCAGAACACATTGCTGATTGGTGCTGGGCTTTCAGTTCTCGCCGTCGTAGGCGCACTTTTGGTTCCTGGAGTGCGTAATCTCGAGGCGAAATTCAACGACTAAGAGTTGTCAATCCAATAGCGACGAAGCAAACGCCCATTTTCATCAACCTTGTTCTCTAACACTCCCCCGTGTTTTTCAATCACCTTCATAGAGCCGATGTTGTCGTCGTTGCAGGTGATTAGAACTCGATGAATACCGATGTCTTTAGC
>JBEDKG010000065.1:0-7520 GCA_041172205.1 Actinomycetota bacterium
CGCTCTCGCCACACCACTTCAGACTTTGATCGAATGAAGCGCCAGAAGGAAGTTCAGGCGGCAATTTTGAAGCAGGTAAACCCTGCAACGATTTTCACCCGCTTCCAAGAGATTGCCTCAGCCAGCAAGAGCTTGGTCAAGACGGACATTCCTAAAGACATGTTGCCGAAGTACCTGGAACTTGCAAACAAAGTCAAGAAACGTGGGCTCAAGGTACTCGACCTAGTGCCAGCTAATGGCTACCACCCTGGTAACCCTGACTACGCGAAGATAAAAGCCGACGTTGCCAAAATCATCTCGCAAAACAAGTAACAACTAAACTTCTTGAAGACACAAACGATACGAGCGGAGCGCACGAGCATGAGTACTGAAGAGTACGCACTCGAAAACGGGTTGAAGAAAGTGGGCGCTCGTCCGCCGCTAATTCAATACGTCAAAGACGCATTCAAGCGAGTAGATTTTGCATACACTTTGGCCAGCTACACGCTTGAAGCCGGTAACGCCAAGAGCCGTTTGGGTAGTTGGTGGAACGTGCTTCTTCCAACCATTCAGGCTGGAACCTACGGACTTATTTTTGGTCTAATTTTGGGTGCCAACAAGCCAGACAACTTCCTGCCATTTCTGTTTACCGGCGTTTTCCTTTTTAGCTACATTCAAGGATCTTTCGCGCTCGGTGCCGGTGCCATCATCTCGAACAACGGCTTGGTAAAGAGCCTCTCTTTTCCTCGTGTACTACTTCCGCTGTCGATCGTCCTTTCGCAGACGCTCACACTCTTCCCACAGCTTCTGGTGCTGGCCGTGATTCTGGTGGCTGTTCAACACACCATCAGTTTCAGTTGGTTGATGCTAATCCCGCTAATCGCTTTGTTGTTTATCTTCAACTTCGGTTTAGCCATGATCATGGCTCGCATCACCGTGCACGTTCGTGACCTAAACAAGCTAGTTCCGTTCATCTCACGTATCTTGTTCTACGTCTCAGGTGTCTTCTTCTCGGTCGAAAAGATTTTCACCTCGGACAGCATTTTTTCTCAGCTAATTAAGTTGAATCCAATTTTCGATTTCCTAAACCTTGCTCGCAGCTACCTCGTTACCGGTTACCCAGCTCACCCGGAAGAGTGGATCACCGTTTCGATTTGGTCATTCGGTATTGCAATCGTTGGTTTGGTTTTCTTCTGGAGTGCGGAGGAGCGCTATGGCCGCGACGACTAAGACCAAAAAGGAAACTCGCATTCCGGTAGTTGTCATTGACAACGCCGAGATCACCTACAAGGTTTTCGCTTCCGGTCGCCGTGCCACTCGCGGAAACTCTGGTGGTGGCTTGCTCTCAAAGAAGATGAAGCTTCAGGAAGTCCATGCCGTAAAAGGTGTGACCTTCACCGTCTACGAGGGTGAGTCAATCGGAATCATCGGAAGCAACGGTTCTGGAAAGTCATCTTTGATGAGCGCGCTGGCCGGTCTAACTCCGCTTACCGGTGGAGCAATCTACGCGAACGCTCGCCCAAACCTGCTCGGTGTTGGCGGTTTGCTACTTCCAAACCTGTCCGGCGAAAAGAACATTCTCCTCGGCGGCCTGGCAATGGGTTTCACCAAGAAGGAAATCGCTGCCAAGGTTGACGAAATCACCGAATTTGCCGGTCTTCAAGACTTCGTTGGCCTTCCAATGCGCACCTACTCGCAAGGCATGTCGGCTCGCCTTCGCTTCGCAATTGCGGCGTCCAAAGATCACGACATCCTGATCATCGACGAAGCTCTAGCCGTTGGCGACCAAGAGTTCCGCAACCGCTCAGAAGCGCGCATGCGTGAAATGCGCGAAAATGCCGGAACCGTATTCCTGGTCTCGCACAGCATGAAGTCGATCATTGACACCTGTACCCGTGTGATCTGGATCGAAAAGGGCGAACTGCGCATGGATGGCGACCCTAAAAAGGTCACCGCCGCCTACAACAAGTTCGTCGGCTCGACCACCGTTGACTAAGCCATGACCAAAGTTTCGGTAATCATGCCGGTGCTCAATGAAGAGCATCACCTAGCCGACGCCGTGCAATCGGTACTAAACCAAAACTTCGACGGCGAACTACTAATTGCGCTCGGTCCATCAACCGATAAAACAGATGAAGTTGCCGCCAAGTTGGCCCAGGCGGATTCCAGAATTAGGCTCGTCCCAAATCCGCGTGGACTGACCACAGTTGGCATGAACCTCTGCATCAAACAGGCAAAGCACGATGTAATCGTTCGCATCGACGCACACAGTGAGCCAGCATCTAACTACATTTCTCGCGGAATCGAAATTCTTGAGGCTAGAAATGCTGACCTACTCGGCGGAATCATGTCTGCCAAAGGAAAGACACTTTTTCAGAAGTCCGTGGCCTGGGCTTACAACAGTCCTTTTGGGCTTGGAGGCGCTACCTATCACGTTGGCGGTGAAGAGGGGGAAGCGGAGAGTGCGTACCTCGGAATCTTCCGCAAGTCAGCTCTCGAGCGAGTTGGTGGTTACGACGAATCGATTATTCGCGGTGAGGACTGGGAACTAGCCCAGCGAATTAAGGCAACCGGCGGGCTGGTCTGGTTCAGCCCAGAACTTTCGGTAACCTATTGGCCGCGCTCAAGTTGGCGCGCGCTTGCCAAACAGTTTTACTCAACCGGAGTTTGGCGAGGAGACCTCACCAAGCGAGACCCCCGTCACACCTCATGGCGTTACTTTATTCCACCGGCTCTGGTTGTTTCTCTTGTTCTCGGTGAACTGATTGCAGCTCTTGGGTTCCCAATCGGTTGGGCACCATTTGTGGCTTACTTCACATCCATCATCGCCGTTGGTGCGTTCGTCGCCAGACTGGCACCTGCACCTCTAGTTCTTGCCACCATGCACCTATCGTGGGGCTTTGGTTTTATCGTGGGCTACCTCAAAGGCGCAGAAGGCACCCTTGATCGAAGTCGAGTGACCAAATGAACCTGAAGGCCTATTCACCAACGCGAATTATGGGTGCACTTCGTCGTCGTGGGTTGGCCTATGTTCGAAAGCTTCAATACCAGCCGGGAAAATTGCCGATTCAAAAGGGTGTTGTGCTGTTCGATTCGTTCAACGGCAAAGTGATTGGCGATAACCCGCTCGACATATTTTTGGAATTACAAAAAGTTCGACCAGATTTGAAGTTTTACTGGACCGTTGGTGCACACACGAAAGCACCGGCGGGTGCGACCGGTGTGCGTTTCGAGAGTAAGCAGTGGCTAGACCTTCTGGCGTCTGCCGAATACATTGTTGCGAACACGTCCCTGCCCTGGTATTTCCGCAAGGTTTCTGGGCAGACCTACCTGCAGACCTGGCACGGAACCCCGCTGAAGCGCCTGGTTCACGACATTCCGCCTGGGTCACTCACCAAGAGCTATCTGGACACCATGGACCGCGAGGCGGGGGCGTGGGACTACCTAATTAGCCCGAGCCCATTTTGCAGTGAAGTTTTGCCACGAGCATTTGGGTACAGCGGAGAAGTCTTGGAAACCGGGTATCCACGCAATGACCGGCTCACAACTCACACCGCCGCCGATCGTCAAAAGATTCGCGAATCACTAGGTGTGACCGACTCAAAGACCGTGCTGATTTTGTATGCTCCAACCTGGCGTGACTACCAGCGAACCGCAACCGGAAATTGGGATTTGGTTAGCTACCTAGAACCCGACATCAAGTTGCCGGATGGGTTTCAAATTATGTTCCGTGGTCACACCAATACTCACAACGTGAACTCGGCCAAAGCTGCTGGAACCTCTCTCGACGTAACTCGCTACCCAGATGTCACCGAGCTCTACATTGCTGCCGACGTTTTGATCACCGATTTCTCTTCGGTGATGTTCGACTTCTCGGTAACCGGAAAACCGATCATGTTCCTAGCGCCAGATTTGGAGCGTTACCGAGCTGAACGAGGTTTTTACTTCGACTTCGAAGCCGAGGCACCGGGGCCGATTTTGGCGACAGAAGCCGAAGTGCTGGAAACTCTTGGCAAACTCCCAGAAACCGCCAAAACCTTCCAGAGTGCTTATAAACACTGGCAAGAGAAGTTCAACGGCCTAGAAGATGGCCGGGCTTCTGGGCGGGTAGTTACTGCTATTTGGGGCTCTCGCGAATAGGCTTATATCGGTAGTCCTAAAGATTGCGAGGACGAGGATGAAACACAAATATTCAATAGCTGGCGTGGCCCTTTTGGTGGCCCTTACCCTGACCGGTTGCAGCATGTTTTATCCGACACCAACTCCAACTCCAACACAGACCGAAACGCCGACCGAAACCCCAACCCCGACTCCTACAGTGGACCCAGGGCTTACCAAGGTTGACATCGGAATCATCGACTCATCGGCATACATCGACAACGGATACGTTGAGGTTGTTGCCGAGGCCTTGAACGTCTTGGAAGACGACGGTAAGTGCACTTTGACTTTGACTCAGGGCAAAACCGTTCAAACCGTAACCGTGTCCGCGGTGCAAAACGTGAACTCAACCGTTTGTGCGTCGATGCAGGTGCCACTAAGTAATTTCAAGGCAAGTGCCATCGGATACTCGGTTACCTACGTCTCTAGTAAATCCACTGGCACCTCGGCGTCCGGAACCATCCAGATCCAATAATGAATCGACGCTTGCAACGAATCCTGGGAGCGGCAGTTTCGGTACTGCTTGCTTTTGTTGGGCTGGTTGCAACCTCGACTACGAGTGACGCCTTGAGCGGTGCGACCTTCAAGCCAGGCCTCATCATTTCAGACACTGTGTTCTTCGACTACGGCACCATGTCGGCGTCCAAGATTCAAGCTTTCTTGGAGAGTAAAGTCCCGGTTTGTACCGATAACGATGGCGGTCCGAAGTGTTTGAGGAACTACACCGAAACCGTGGTTGGTTCGGTTGCCATCAAGAACAATTTGCACGACTACGGGCTTCGTCTCTGTGACACCGTTCCAGCCTCTGGAACACCGATTGCGGCATCGACCATCATTTACCAGGTGGCAGTCGCCTGCAAGATTAACCCTCAGGTTCTATTGGTCACCCTGCAAAAAGAGCAGGGTTTGGTTGGCGCGGCCGACCCAACAACCTACATGTACAAAGCGGCTATGGGCTACGGCTGTCCAGATAGCGCTCCTCAGGTTTGTGGTCAGGACTCTAATCAGACATCGCGTTTGTTCTGGCAGCTTTACCGTGCAGCTTGGCAGATGAAGTACTACGGACACCCTCAGGGAACCATCAAGTACTACCGACCTGGTGCCGTTCACAACATTCAGTACCACCCAAAAACATCATGTGGCAAAAAAGGTGTCTTCATTGAAAGCCAAGCCACAGCAAACCTTTACTACTACACGCCTTATCAGCCGAATGCCGCGGCTCTGGCAAACCTCGGCGGCACTGGCGACAGCTGCAGCGCCTACGGTAACCGAAACTTCTGGCGCTACTTTTGGTCGTGGTTCGGTAATCCAACCATCGGAGTAAACCTGATTCGCTCTTCGGCCACCACCGACGGACCGAACTACCTCGTAAACCTTGAAGCCAACGTTCGTTACCGAATTCCGAGCGATGCCGTGCTCGCCGACTACAAGACACTCGGTGCTGTGGGTTCCCACTCGAACACCTTCGTAAACAGCTTCACCGACGGTGGCGATTTGGGCTCAATCGTTTCAGACAAACTTGGAACGCGTTACATGATCAGTTCTGGAGCCAAATTCAAGCTGGCCAACTCGGCACAGGCAACCGCACTTGGTCTCACCTGGGATAACGCACCGGTCTTGACCGACCCGCAAATCGCCACGTTCCCGAACCTGGTGTTCGCTAAGTCGCCAACCACCGACAAGGTTTACCTGCTGCAGGGAAGCACAAAGGCGCCGGTTGAAAGTGCCGAATTGCTGAAGGCACTAAGTGTCATGGGTTCAACAGGGGTAGTCAAAGATTCGATCTTGAACGGGTTTACGACGGTAACCGCTGTCAATGAACTGGTCCAAGATTCTGCCGGTGTTCGCTACGACATCCAAGATGGCCAAAAGATTCTGATTCCAACGGAAAGCTTGGCAACGGCAATAGGACGGCAGTGGAGCACGGCCACGGTAATCGACACGGCGTCGTTGTCTAAAATCACAACCGCAGCATTCATCACAGGGCCAACCGCGAACAGTAAATATTTCCTCAGTGGCGGAACCAAACATCTATCCAATCCGGTTATGGCAACGGCGATGGCCAAGTTTGGTAGCACCGCAAAGGTTTCCGCAGATTACCTTTCAAAATTCACTACCGGTGTTGCTCTCGGCTCTCTACTGAAAACCAGTACCGACACCTGGTACATCAGTAACAACCAGCGTTTCAAAGTGACCTCCGCGCAGGCAGCTTTGATCGGCAAAGACTTCTCCAGTGCGGTTCTGGCATCATCGGCTCAGGTCGCCACAATCGCCGCACCTATTCTCATGAAGAGCACGAGTGCTGGAACGGTCTATCTGGTTGACGATTACACCGATCGCTATCCTCTCGCTTCGAGTCAGATATCGCACTATTCGAGTTTGGGAGAGACCGGTTTGGTGCCTGCCGCCTATTTGTCTTCGTTCACAACCAAATCAGACCCAGGTCGCTTTGTTAACTGCAGCACCGATAGCCAGCACTACTACCTAGTTGGTTCAAAGCGCTACCGCGTTGCCGATGCCGCCACCGCGAAGGCGATTGCTCCGGCTATTTTTACCGAAACCGATGTTTTTGGTTCGCTCCCAACATTGACTTCCACCGAACTAGCCAAGTACACCGTGGGCAGCACCACAAGTTATGTGACCACCTATACCAAGTCTTCGACCGGAAACTATTTGATCGAGAATGGAAAGCGACGTCAGGTTCTTGACACGGCGAGTATCACCGCGGCGCTCACCACAGTTCCGGCCGCCAGCGTTTTGAGCGCATCAAACTTCAGCTCGCTACCACTTGGCAACCCAATCGTTGCCGACAACTCGTTGTTCAAGAATTCGACCACCGGCAACTACGGGGTCTACGTTTCCGGAACCTATTACCCGCTGCCTACCGCGCTCTACAACGACATCAAGGCTGCTACCGCTTGGCGATTCAGCCGCTCAACCGGAACCCTGGCGTCCGAATCGGTGGCCAAGTTGGCTCAAGGTGCCTCGCTGGCTCCTCTGGTTCTAATTGGTGGAAACGGGTTCCTGCTGTCTACGGCCGGCAAACAGCCGATCACCGACATCCGCAACGTGGTGGCCAATCCGGTCGCCCTTCCGGCTGCGGTTGCAGCACGAATCGATGCCTCAACTGCGCCGGCTCTCACAACTCCGTTTGTCGTGAAAGCGGCAGCGGCAACAGCTTCTGCATACCTGATTGGTAATGCGGTCAAACGTCAGACTTTCGATGCAGCCGAAACAACTGGGATCCTCCCGTTACTTTCCAATACCAATGTCTTAATCTGGCCGCAGTCGGCAATCGACTCCGTGATTTCTGGAACCACCGTGATTGCGCCGGCCAGCATCGTCAAGGTGAAGGAATCGGGCAACCTGTACCTAATCGATGG
>JBEDKG010000066.1:0-6226 GCA_041172205.1 Actinomycetota bacterium
TTGCTACCGTTCGCGGGTTACGCCTTCAATAAGGCTCACAGCGCCGCCTACGGCGTGCTTTCCTACTGGACCGCCTACATGAAGGCGAACCACCCGGCCGAGTACATGGCCGCGCTGCTTACCAGTGTTGGCGATGCCAGAGACAAGTTGGCGATCTACCTGAGCGCCTGCCGCAAGATGGGCCTTGATGTTCAATCGCCAGATGTCAACGAGTCAATCGGAAACTTCTCGGGTGTTGAATCTCGCATTCGCTTCGGTCTGGCTGCAATCCGAGGTGTGGGCGAAAGCGTCGTCGCTGGAATTGTCGAAGCAAGAACCGAACAGGGTAAGTTCACGTCGTTCAACGACTTTTTGAATAAGGTTCCGGTTCAGGTGTGCAATAAGCGAACCATTGAATCACTTATCAAGGCTGGAGCTTTCGACAGCCTCGGACACACCCGCCGCTCGCTCATGGCAATTTACGAGTCTGCAGTCGACGGCCAGGTTTCTCGTAAGCGTGAAGAAGCCAAGGGACAGATGGACCTGTTCGGTGGAATGTTCGAAGAAGATCCAACACTTGTTGAAATTCCGGAGCACGAGGAGTTCGACAAGAAAACCAAATTGGCTATGGAGCGCGACACGCTAGGCCTTTATGTAAGCGACCACCCGCTGTTCGGTCGCGAATCGCAGTTGGCCGGAAATTCGAGCTACTCAATCGGGCACTTCATCGAAAATGAAGACATTGAGGATGGCAGCACTACATCGCTTTGTGGTTTGATCACAGGCATCCAAAACCGCGTTGGTAAGAAATCTGGAAAGCCATATCTGCTGGTCACCATTGAAGACTTCGAAGGTGAAATTTCATTCATGCTGACCGGAAAATCGTTCAGCGAATACGCCAACGAGTTGAAACCAGACATGGTCGTCTCTGTACGTGGTCGTGTGAATAACCGAGACGATGGTAGAAACCTATCCGTGTATTCGGTAAATGTTTTAGACGCTCCGGTAGCCGGCGAATTCCTCGGCAAAATTCACGTTCGCATTGAAAACGAAAAAGCCAATCGCGAGACACTGGAACGTTTGAACTCGATCATCAAACAAAACGTGGGTTCCAGTGAATTCATCATTACCATTACGGCCGATGGCCAAACACGAACCTACACTTTGCCTCAAAAGGTTAAATACTCGGTTGAGTTCATTGGAGAACTCAAGGTATTGCTAGGCGCCCAGGCGATTGTTCGCGATGGAGCTAAACCAACGGCTGAAGCTCCCAGTGGAGAGTCGTCAGCCGACGAGGTAGTTGCGCTGGAAGTAGAGCAGCGGACGCTGTTCGATTCCTGATAGACCTTCAACGACGTCCACGATTACGACCGCGTTATTTTCAACAGCGTGAATTTCTCGAATGCCGGCGATGAGAACCGAAGTGGCTTCAGGAAAAATTGGTAAACCTTTGGGGCCAAAAGTCCAGTCGTCGTCGGCAAAGCGCTTGGTGTGGTCGGTTGCCATTTTGGTAGCAAGCGGCTGGTTCGTTTCTCCAAGAGTATGAATCGCAACCCAAGTTGCCTTGCACAGTGATGGCCAAGTTGAAGACCCCGAGGCAACGTTGAAGCTGGCGAGCGGGGGAGTTGCGCCGAGCGAAGTTACTGAAGTCGCTGTAAAGCCAACCGGTTTGCCGGCTTCGTCGAGCAGTGTGATTACTGCGACGCCCGATGCGTGATGACGGAACGTATTCTTTAGTGCCTCAACCGAATCTTCGATTACCGGCATGCCTTCGATGTTTGAACTCACCTTAGTAGGCTACCGAATCTTCAAGGCGCGAATAGAATTGACTAGGAACTGGAGCCCTTTTGACCACAAAACTTTTGCGAATTGTCGACTTTCGCGGTGGTCTGCCCTCATCCGCAGAAATAAACCGAATTGTGCCCCGCGCTTCGCTGAAGATCGAAACGGCCGTTGACCAGGTTACGTCGCTTATTCAGGATGTGGCTGATCGGGGTGAAGTCGCTCTAGTTGAGCTGACCCAAAAGTTCGATGGCTTTGATCCAAGCCCGATTCGCGTTCCGCAAGCTGAGTTAGATGCGGCTCTTGCAGGTTTGAGTGCGGGCTTGAGATCCGCTCTGGAGACCTCAATTTCCAGAGTTCGCCAGGTGAGTGTTGATAATTTGCCGGTTACCGTAACGACTGAGTTTTCTAACGGTGGCAAGGTTCATCAGCGCTGGGCGCCGGTTGACTCGGTAGGTCTTTATGTTCCGGGCGGCAAGGCCGTTTATCCATCCAGCGTGGTCATGAACGTTGTGCCAGCCCAGGTGGCGGGAGTTTCCAGACTTGTCATTACGACTCCTGGTCAGAAGGCATTCGGTGGCCGCCCGCACCCGACTGTCCTAGCTGCCGCAGCGCTCTTGGGAGTGACCGAGGTTTACAACGTTGGGGGACCGGCCGCGATTGCAGCACTTGCGCACGGTGTACCAAGTATCGGACTTGAGCCGGTTACTCTGGTTACCGGACCTGGCAACATCTACGTAACCGCTGCCAAACGAGCAGTGCGCGGTTTGGTTGGAATCGATTCGGAAGCCGGAACAACCGAGATTTTGGTGATTGCGGATGCACAGGCAAATCCAGAATTTGTTGCCGCCGATCTACTTTCGCAGGCCGAACACGACGAAGCAGCTGCCTCAGTCTTAGTAACGGACTCCCAAGACCTTGCCGAAGCCGTTCAACTCGCTTTGGTGCGCAGACTGGCGCAAACCAGCCACAGTGAACGAGCAAAAACCGCTTTGATTGGCGAGCAGTCGGCGATTGTCCTGGTTGATAACTTGGGTTCAGCCGTGGAATTTGCCAACGCTTACGCCACCGAACACCTTGAAATTCAGGTGGCTAAACCAAAGTCGGTCCTAAGCGAGATTTCCAATGCCGGCGCTATCTTCTTGGGGGAGTACTCTCCAGTTTCGCTAGGTGATTATGTGGCCGGCTCAAACCACGTGCTGCCAACCAACCAACAGTCAAAGTTTGGTGCGGGACTCTCAGTGCACACATTCCTTCGCGCCCAGCAGGTAATTGATTACAGCGTCGAGGCGCTTTCAGAGTCAAGTACCTACGTGGACGCCCTCGCCAACGAAGAGGGCTTGCCAGCTCACTTCGAAGCTATCCGAGCACGTTTCGAATAATCAGAAAGAATATGACGATGCTTTACTCGCTGCTTTTCAAGCTGATCTTTACGAGATTCGACCCAGAAAATGTTCACCACTTCGTTGCCGGATGCCTCAAAGTTGGCTCAAAATTGGGTATCACCAAGCTATTTAGGCTTCGCAACTCGCAGGTCAGAAAAGTGGACGCATTCGGGCTGAAGTTCTCTGGACCTTTCGGACTTGCCGCGGGATTTGACAAAAACGGCGAGCTGATCAAACCACTTGCTGACCTAGGCTTTTCACACATTGAAGTTGGTACGGTTACCGCGTTAGCCCAGCCAGGTAATGAAAAACCACGTCTATTTCGCCTGACCCAAGACCGCGCACTAATTAACCGAATGGGCTTCAACAACCACGGTGCGAGTGCATTGGCGGCTCGATTGACCAAGTTGCGTGCGACCAATAAGAAGTTGCCAATCATCGGCGTCAACATTGGCAAGAGCAAAGTAACTCCGATTGAGGATGCCGTTACCGACTATGAGACCAGTGCCAAGCTTTTGGCGCCACTGGCCGATTACCTTGCCGTAAATGTGTCGTCGCCAAATACGCCGGGTCTGCGTAGCCTTCAGGATGTCGAATCACTAAAACCTATCTTGGAGGCTGTTCTAAAACAGTCAGGAACCAAGCCGGTAGTGGTCAAAATCGCACCTGATTTGGCAGACGAAGATGTTGTGGCCGTAGCTGAACTGGCCCTCTCGCTAGGTCTTGCCGGAGTAATCGCCACCAACACCACCATCTCTCGAGCCGGATTGAAGACGAGTTCTTCAAAGGTTGAAGCAATGGGTGCTGGCGGGCTTTCCGGGTTTCCGGTTCGTGCTAGATCGCTTGAGGTGCTGGACCTACTAAACCGAGTCATCGCCGGCAGAATTGCCATTATTTCAGTTGGTGGCGTAGAAACAACCGCTGATGTGGCTGAGCGACTCAAAAGAGGCGCAACGCTCGTTCAGGGATACACCGGTTTTATCTACCAGGGGCCGTTCTGGGCTAGGAAGATCAACCGAGAGCTAGCGCACTAGTCGAACTTGTGACCCCGAGGAACCTTAGCCTTTGGGGTGCGCATGAAGCGTGGATACATTGAACGAACGGCAACGTAGAACCAAATACCCTTTTCAACGTTGGTTGCGCCAAATTTCCTAGAAACAATCTTCTTTGCGCGGCGCTGAATCAGGAATGTGTCGAGCAAGTAGACGACAAATAGGAAAAGCACTGCATCGCTAAGGAAAATGGTTAGCGGTGTCAGTTTGGTACTCGTATAGGTGAAGAACAGGGTAACTACCATGAACACCATGAGCACTTCACCGGCTGTAATGAATCTTGAGTCAACGATGTCGCGGAGCATAGAGCGCTGAGCGCCAAGGTCGCGCTTCGGCAGGTACTTAGGGTCGCCATTGGCTAGACCGCGGCTAGCTTCTAGACGACGTTCACGCATGGCAGCGCGCTCAGCTTTGCGAGCCTCAGGGGTTTTAGGCGCAACCAGTGGTCTCTTGCGAGCGGCTTCCTGCTGCTTTCGCGCTGGGGTTGGCTTGCCTTTTTTAGCGTTTGGGGTCTGCTCAGTCATAACCATTAGGTTAGCGGAATGTTTCTGCTGGCTTTGCTGTTTCAGGAAGTTAGAATTAGTTGTATTCACGAGGAGCAAAAAATGACTGAAACCACCGATTACAAAATTGAAGTTACCGATGCCGCAATCGAATGGATTTCTAGCACCCTTGAACAAGCTGGTGGAGAGGAAAAGCTAGCGATTCGTCTTGAGGCTGCTCCTGGTGGCTGTCAGGGTCTCGAATACAAGCCAACTTACGAAGACAAATTCTACGAAGATGACTTCCGTTTCCCAGTGGGCAACTACGAGTTGGTAATCGATCCGATGTCAATCGAACTCGTCAAAGGCTCAACCATCGACTACAAAAACTCGCTCACCGAGCAAGGTTTAGTAATCGACAACCCAAACGCCACCTCAACTTGCGCCTGTGGCCAATCTTTCTGCTAATTTCTAAAGTTTTTTGAGGTTTAAGGCGTTTTTCACGCCCCTGTAATAGCGCTCAGGCGTAGACTAAATCAGTAACGATTCGAAGGGTCGACTGTGCTTTCTAAGCGTGCTCTAAGAGTTGCAATAGCAACGGCTGCTGCAACTACAACCTTGTTCCTGTCTGGCTGCTCACAAGAGCAATTGAGCTCAGCAATTCTGATGCCAATGCCAGCTTCAAGCTCAGATGTAACCAACCACACTGACCGCATTACGGACCTGTGGAACATCTCATGGGCAGTGCTATGGGCAGTTGGTGCCATCGCCTGGGGACTAATGTTCTGGGCCATCGTGGTTTACCGTCGCCGCAAGGGCGACACCCACCTGCCAGCGCAGATGCGTTACAACAACCCAATCGAGATCTTGTTCACCGTTGTTCCACTAATTTTGGTGGTCGGTTTCTTCGCGTTCACCGCACGTGACATGAAAGCGATTGAAGAGCCAAACAATCCTGAGGTCACAGTTCAGGTAATTGGTAAGCAGTGGAGCTGGGACTTCAACTACACCAACGAGAACGTCTATGAATCCGGAATTCAGTCGCAGTACATCACTGGTGAAGACGGTAAAAAAGAAGGCCTTCCAACTCTTTACTTACCTGTAAACAAGCGCGTTGAGCTGATTCTCAACTCAAGAGATGTTGACCACTCATTCTGGGTAATTGAGTTCCTATACAAAAAGGACGCTCTTCCAGGTAAGACCAACCACGAGTACTTCACTCCAACCAGGATCGGCGACTACAACGGTAAGTGTGCCGAACTTTGTGGTGAATTCCACTCCATGATGCTTTTCAACGTGAAGGTTGTATCCCAATCGGACTACGACCAGCACATTGCAGCGCTCAAGGCGGCCGGTCAGGTAGGACAACTTTCGCTTGACGCAAGCCGAAACCAGAACCTTCCAGGCGTTGCCGCTCCAGTAGAGAACGAGGGCTAATAATGGCTACCGCAACTATGAATCCAACAACTACCGTTGTGCCACGCGACAAGGGACGCATCCTGGTTGACTGGCTAACCACCACCGACCACAAGAAAATCGGTTACCT
>JBEDKG010000067.1:0-3634 GCA_041172205.1 Actinomycetota bacterium
GCTGAGTCAACAATCAGACCTAATTGTTCGGTAAACCGATCAACTTCGGCATCGGTGACATCAATGCGAGCGAGGCCCGCCAAATGGCGCACAACCTCGGGGGTAATTTCTGACACAGTAAAGTCCTTTAGCGCGTAATTACGGGGATGTTGCAAGTCTACTTCACCTAGGTTTTTAGTGGGTAAGAAGGTATGCTTTTGCCTTGTAGGTCCAAAGATGTGACCAAAGAATTTGACCCAAAAACCGTAGGAGCACCGCCATGGCAGAAGACAACTTCAGCGTAGAAATGCGTGGCTACAAAAAGGACGAAGTAGACCGCGTCCTAGCCGACCTTCGCGCAGAACTCGACCACGTTCGTGACTACAACTACTCAGCCTCAGCAGAAATTGAACAGCTGAAGAGCGAGAACGAAACTCTTAAGAAGAAGAAGGCCTCCCCTGGTTATGCCGAACTTGGCGCCCAGTTCGAGAGCACCCTTCGCCTAGCCGAAGAGCAGGCCAAGAAACTTATCGCCGACGCCGGCCAGGACGCAATCCGCGTTCGCGAAACTGCTAAAGCAGAATCAGAGCAGCTAACCCGCCGTGCACAGACCAAAGCCGACCAACTAATCGCTGAAGCCGAAGCTCGTCTAGCAGAGTCGAAGATCGAAGCAGAGCGCCTAAGCAACGAAATCTTGAACACCGCTAAGGCTCGTGAAGCAGAAGCTCTTGAGAAGATCGGCACCGCCCAGCGCGAAGCCGCTGCAATCAAGTCTGAAGGCGAGCGCTACTCGGCTGAACTTCGTGCCCAGGTTCACCGCGAAACCGAAGAAGCTCGTGCACTTGCAACTGAACTTAGCCAGCGCACCGCTCAGGCTCGCGTTGAACTAGAAGCAGAACTAAAGACCAAGCGCGACGAATCAGAGCAGGAAGCTCTACGTCTTTACCAGAACGCTGTTGCTCAGGCTCAGCAGGTTTCAGACGAAGCAAACGCCAACTTCACCGACGCCTCAACTCGCGCAGCAGAACTTCTTCAGGAAGCAGACCGCATTTCTCGCGAAGCACAGGCCAGCGCAACTCAGCTTGCTGAAGACACCCAGCGCACCGCCACCAACCTCATCAACCAGTCGCGTCGCCGCGCTGAGATGCTTTCCCGCAAGGCTGAAAGCTTCGCCAACAACGCAATCCGCGAAAGCGAAGAGCGTCTAACCAAGATGAAGTCAGAGCGCGTTGAGATCGAAGAGTTCCTGAACTCTCTAAAGGGTCTTATGTCTACCGAGTCAATGGTTGCAGCAGACGAGAACGCCGCAAACCAGGAATAAGAACTTCAAAGAAAAGACCCCGGCCAATTGGCTGGGGTCTTTTCATTTACTGAATACGTATTAAGAACTCTGCTTCATCGATGACTTCGACGCCAAGTTGTTCAGCTTTAGCTAGCTTGGAGCCAGCGCCAGGACCTGCGACCACGAAGCTTGTGTTCTTTGAGACTGAGCCGGACGCTTTGCCGCCACGGCTGATGATGGCTTCTTCTGCCTGTTCGCGGGTCATCTGGGTGAGAGTGCCTGTTACCACGATTGTTTTGCCGCTGAAGATACCTTCGCTCGAGCCTGGACCTT
The DNA here is from genome assembly GCA_041172205.1 of Actinomycetota bacterium. GTDB lineage: Bacteria > Actinomycetota > Actinomycetes > Actinomycetales > Microbacteriaceae > Rhodoluna. Next base: position 1,595 of record JBEDKG010000067.1, read on the forward strand.
GGAAGTTTGATGTTGCGGTTTGAACTCCACACTCGTTCCAGCGTTTGACGATGTTCTTGTGCCAGTCGACTTGGAACCACTCAATGAGGCTGTCGGCGATGATTGTGCCAACGCCTTCAATAGCTTCGAGTTCAGGCTTGGTGGCGTTGAAGATGGCGTCCAGTGAGCCAAACTGCGTGGCAAGTGACCTAGACGCTACAGGGCCAACGTGACGGATATTTAGCGCTACTAAGATTCTCCAGAGTGGTCTGGTCTTGGCGTCTTCGAGGTTCTTGAGAAGTTTGCCAGTGACTTCTGCAGGGGTGCCATCCTTCTTCTTGAAGTAGTCGGCGGTCATCAGTTGGTCTTGGGTTAGCGCGAAAAGTTCGGCGTCGTTTTTGAGGATGTCTTTGCAGAGCTCAATTGCGGTTACCTCGCCAAGAGCTTCAATGTCGAGCACTCCCCTAGATCCGATGAATGCGATGCGTTCACGAAGTTGCGCTGGGCAGCTTTCAGAGTTCGGGCAGCGAAGGTCGATGTCGCCTTCCGACATAGCTCGCAAGGTGCTTTGGCAGTCTGGGCATTGGGTTGGCATGACGAATGCTTTTTCTTCGCCGGTTCTAAGTTCGACTACTGGGCCGAGGATTTCTGGGATTACGTCGCCGGCTTTGCGAATGACGATGGTGTCGCCAATTAGAACACCCTTAGCTTTGACAACGTCTTGGTTGTGAAGGGTGGCAAATTCGATTACCGAACCGGCAACCTTTACTGGTTCAACGACTGCGTAAGGAGTTGCTCGGCCGGTTCTGCCAACTGATACTCGGATATCTAGGAGTTTGGTGTTGACCTGTTCGGGAGCGTATTTATAGGCGATGGCCCAGCGAGGAGCTCTTGAGGTGAAGCCGAGTTCGACCTGTTCTTGGAGGTCGTCTACCTTAATGACCACGCCGTCGATTTCGTGTTCGAGACTGTGGCGTTGTTTCTCGAAGTCGTCGATGTAGTTGATGACTTCATCGGCGGTTTCGAGGACTTTGACTCTAGTTGAAGTTGGGAGACCCCAGCCTTTGAGGATTTCGTAGGTTTCGGATTGGGTTTTTGCCGGGTTAGTTGGCCAGGCGCCGATGCCGTGAACGAGCATTTGGAGTGGTCTTGATGCTGTTACCGCGGAGTCTTTTTGTCGCAAGCTACCGGATGCTGAGTTTCTCGGGTTGGCGAAAGGCGCTTTGCCGTCTTCGATCAGCTTGGCATTGAGCTCTTGGAACTCTTTGACCGGGAAGTAGATTTCGCCGCGGACTTCAACCACTTCTGGGTGGTTTTCACCCTTTAGTTTTTGTGGGATTGATTTGATGGTTAGGACGTTTTGGGTGACGTCTTCACCGACCACGCCGTCGCCTCTGGTTGCTGCTGAAACGAGTCTTCCCTTTTCGTAGCGGAGGTTGATGGCTAGGCCGTCGATCTTTAGTTCAACGAGAAGTTTGTTGGTTGTGGTTTTCTGAATCCAAGCTGTTAGCTCTTCTTGGCTGAAGACGTTGTCGAGGCTCATCATGCGCTCGAGGTGAGTGACTGGAGAGAAGGCTTGGTTGGCTTGGCCACCAACGGTTTGAGTTGGTGAGTCTCCGGTGATTAGTTCTGGGAACTGGTTTTCGAGGTGTTCCAATTCTTTGAGCAGGGCGTCGTATTCGGCGTCGGAGATTAGAACCGTGTTGCCTTCGTAATAGGCGCGTCGGTGAGCGTTGATTTGGTCAACTAGTTCGTTGACTCTCGCTTCAGCTTCGTCGTGATTCATTCGTCTTCCGTTGGGGCTACTGCCGATACGGTTCGGTCGATGGTGAACTGGCCGAGTACTCTGGTGCCAACGTAGATGACTGCGGTTTGACCTGGTGCCACTCCGAGGATTGGTTCGTGAGTTTCAACCATCAGCTCGTTGCCTCTTAGTTGAGCGATGCACTTGACCGGTTCGGCGTGAGCTCTCACCTGAACCTCGGCTTCAAAAGGAATCTCGGGGTTTTTAGGAGCTGCTCCACACCAGGTGTATTTGGTGCCGCCGAGTTCTTTGATGGC
>JBEDKG010000068.1:0-4863 GCA_041172205.1 Actinomycetota bacterium
CAAGAAGCACGGCGCGAAAGTTCACTGCAACTCGAAGGTGACCAAGATTGTTACCTCTAAGGATGCCGACACTCTAACTATGGTTGGGGAAATTCCACTGCCTGAAGCTGGCAAGACGATCGTTCAGGGCGTCATGGTTGGAGACATCTTCTACCCTGCCGATGTTGTGGTTGGCAACGCCGACTTGCACCACGTTGAGACTCAGCTTCTGAACCCAGACGAGCAAACCCTTCCTCAGAAGTGGTGGGACAAACACGAGCCAGGCCCATCGGCGATGCTCCTGATGCTTGGCGTCAAGGGTGAGCTTCCACAGCTTGCACACCACACCCTTTTGAACACCAAAGACTGGGGTAAGAACTTCGACGAAGTCTTCCACAAGGCAGACGGCAAGCGAAAGATTCCAAACCCTGCCAGCCTCTACATTTGCAACCCGAGCAAGACCGATCCGAGCGTGGCTCCTGCCGGTTACGAAAACCTTTTTGTACTTGTTCCAATCGCAGCCGACCCAAGCATTGGTGGCCGCGGCGACGAGAAGTTTGAAAAAGCCGCCGACGACATCATTGACCAAATTGGTGAATGGTGCGACATTCCAGATTTCCGCGAGCGCATTGTGGTTCGCCACACCATGGGTCCACGCGATTTCGTAAACGAACTGAACGCTTGGCAGGGAACCGCTCTCGGTATGGCTCACACCTTGAAGCAGAGCGCATTCTTCCGCCCAGCCAACATCAGCAAAAAGGTGAAGGGCCTCTACTACGCCGGACACCACAGCGTTCCAGGTATCGGTTTGCCGATGTGTCTGATCGGCGCAGAGCTTGTTTACAAGCGTCTGGTCGGCGATAAGAGTGCAGGCCCAATCGGTCACGAATTAAAGGCTCTAACAGACGACGCGTGGGTCGGCCTGAAGTGAATTTCCTCTACCTAGGCTCGCTGCTGGTTTCCCTGGCAGGTCTGGTAGCGCTAGATAGAAAACACAAACTCGCTTTTGCTAAAAACCCGAAAGCAGCGACCATTGCGATTGCAATCCCTTACCTTCTTTTTGTAATTTGGGACGCAGCCGGAATTGCTCTCGGCATATTCTTCAAGGGTCAGAGTCAGTTCCTCACCGGAATCATGATTGCTCCAGAGTTCCCAATTGAAGAACTCTTCTTCCTCGCCCTGCTTTGTTACACCACTCTTATCGCCAGCACTTGGTTTGCAAGGACTAAAAAATGAGTTACGGCGAGCTGAATTTCATCTTCTTGGCAATTGCCGGAATTGCGACCTGGATCATCAAGAGTAAGTACCGATGCTTCACAACCCCAATCGTGATGCTGCCGATGCTGGTGCTAACCGCGGTCTTCGACAACCTGATCATTCTCAGCGGAATAGTTGACTACGACGACACCAAACTCTTGGGAATCAACATCGTCGCGGTTCCTATAGAAGACTTCGCCTACACCGTCGTGGCCGTCCTCTTGGTCCCAGCAATCTGGAAGGCGGTGAACAAGGAATGACTATGGGTAAGAAACTGAATTACATCTTTTGGTCATCGCGGCCCATTTCCTGGGTTAACACCGCTTACCCTTTTGCCGCTGCCTATCTGATGGTCACCCGAACCATTGACCTCACTCTGATTGTGGGAACGCTCTTTTTCCTGATTCCCTACAACCTGTTGATGTATGGAATCAACGACGTCTTCGATTACGAGAGCGATCTTCGAAACCCGAGAAAAGGCGGAATCGAGGGAGCTCTGCTTCCAAAGGAAATTCACCGAACTATCATCTGGACAGCAATCCTCAGTTGCGTACCTTTCGTGATCTACCTCGTAACCGTTGGCAATCTGAACTCAAGTCTTTGGCTGGCACTCTTCATCTTCACCGTCATCGCCTACTCGGTGAAGCACCTCAGGTTCAAGGAAAAGCCGGTCCTCGACTCAATTACTTCCGCCAGCCACTTCGTTGGCCCAATGATTTTTGCCCTAGCGCTAACCAGGCAAGACCTAAGTAACCCAAAAATTACTGCAATCATCATGGCATTCACGCTCTGGGGAATGGCCTCTCATGCCTTTGGCGCTGTCCAAGATGTCAAGGCCGATCGCGAAGGCTACATCTCCAGCATCGCAACCTATTTCGGAGCCAGAAACACTACTCGCGTTGCAATGGTCATGTATCTTGCCGCCGGCTTTTACCTGGTGACTCTGGGCTGGCCTGCGAACTTAGTGGCAATCGCAGCTATCCCCTATGTGGGAATTCTGATTCCTCACCTAAACATCACCGATGAAACCTGCGAAACCGCAAACAAGGGTTGGAAGCTTTTCATCTGGCTCAACTTCTTTGCCGGAACCGTGGTGAACCTAGTTCTCCTTAACGTCTAGTCCAGGTAATTAGGTAGTTCCGGTCAAACCGCGGTGCGCAGCGGGAGCAAGACAACGGCGACTTTGGTTGTCGATGGCGATAAACCACATGACCGTTTGGACAAGTACCAATTAGTTTCGCCGTGGCGTTTCCGATTTCGTCGCCTGAGATTTTCTTATGTTCATAGCCAATGTCGGTGGCAATCTTTTTCCACTTAGGTCCGTGGCCTGCTTTCGGCCCAGCTAGAGCGTGCGCAATCTCGTGGCGCATCACCTGATCAATTTGCTGAATCGTGTGAAGGTCCACAAAATAACGTGACAGCGAAATCAAATGTTGGTCGTATTTACAAACGCCCAAACGTTTCTTCGCCGAATCCCAGCCAAACGACCAAAGCTCCATGTCTAGATGCTCAGCCATTTGGGTTTCAGCAACCGCTCGAACGAAATCGTAGCGATCGCAACTAAATCGGCGACTACGCATTTTTCCAATTGAGAAATCTCGACCGACCAAATAACCAATCTCGGCATAAATTCTTTTTGAAGCTTCATCTTCTAAATCGCAGAAGGTGTGAACCTTCGACATATTGCGTTCAAATAACGCAAATTCAGTAGCAAAACGGAACGCCTCTAAATACTCTTCAAAAACCCCATCGGCTTCACTGACTGCCCAATTCAGGTGGCAAGTCCGCTTCTCCAAATCGATTTTTTCGAAGTTAATTGAGCCTAAAAATTCGTCACGTTCGGAGACATAGAAGTCCCAACTCATGGGTCCGGTTTTATCAATGGTCAACAAAGGCATATGCCTCTAAGTTACTGCCCGAGGGAGACAATGTTGCGGTTCTGTAAAAACTATGGCGACATTGGTCGTTTCGTCAATTGTTCAGGAAATTAACAGGTAACTTTTCTTTATGACAACAAACACCCCTAACCCTGCTTCGGCAGGTGCAATCGAAACCAACGACGTTCAGCCAATTCCAGCGGCCGAACGTCACGGCAAACCGTGGCACCTTTTCACTGTTTGGTCGTCCCCGAACCTCGAGTTCGCAACTGTATTCGTCGGCGCTCTAGCCATTGGCTTTGGCCTAAACGTCTGGGTCGGTATTCTTGCCGTCGTAGTCGGTAACGGTCTAGCCGGTATCACCCACGGAATCCTTTCCACCTGGGGACCATCAGCTGGTCTTCCTCAGATGGTTCTAGGCCGCAACGCTTTCGGCAAGTGGGGAAACCTGATTCCATCGGGTCTTTCAACTCTTGTAGCAGGTATCGGCTGGTTCGCCGTTAACACAATTTCTGGAACCTTCGCACTTGTTGCTCTGGTACCAGCACTAGGTGTTTTCGGATCTCTCGGACTAATCATCTTGGCTCAGGTAGGTGTTGCCTTCGTTGGCCACAACCTAATCCAGAAGTGGGAGCGTTACGCTTCTTACTTCCTAGCCGTGGTTTGGATCATCGTAATCGTTACCGTATTCAGCCTTCCTGGTGCGTTCAACGTTGCTGCTGGTGACTCAGGCGCATTCCCATGGGCAGGATTCACTCTTACCGCTGGTGCCGCTTACGGTTACACCGCTGGTTGGACTGCATTCGCTTCTGACTACACCCGCTACCTACCTGCAGACACCAACAAGCGTGCGCTTGGCTGGTCAGCTGGTCTAGGTAACTTCCTAAGCACCACCCTGATCATGACCGTTGGTGTACTTGCATTCAACGTTCTAGCAGGAAACCCTGGTGACTTCTGGGGTATCGCGAACCCAACCGCAGCATTCACTGGAAAGTTCGACCCAACCTTTGGTGCGATCGTTCTTCTTGCAATTGTTATCGGTTCGGTCTCGGCTAACATCCTGAACGTTTACTCAGGTGCAATGTCGTTCCTAGCAATGGGATTCAAGTTCGGCTTCAAGACTCGTCGCGCAATCATGGTTGCACTGGCTGGTCTTGTTGGTGGCTTTATCTCTTACCTAGGTGTCATCAACGGCGACGTAGCACACCAGCTAGACGCATTCCTATTGGTCGTTTCCTACTGGGTATCGCCTTGGATCGCAGTTGTTCTAACCGAGCGCATCTTGTCTAAGGGCAAGAACGCAGGCGAGCGCGCACTTGCTCCAAAGAACTCATGGGCTGGTGCAGCTGCATTCGTAATCGCTACCGTGTTCTCAATCTGGGGCTTTGCAGCTCAGGTTCTTTACACCGGTCCTTTGGCTAGCGCCTGGGGCGTAGGCGACCTAACCGCACTAGTTGGCTTCATCGTAGCGTCTGCACTATTCGTAGTGTTCAGCCGTATCGACAAGAACGCCAAGTAACAACTAACTAAGACGAGAGGCCTCGGCAATGGAATTCAAGGTTGGACAGATCTTCGCAACAGATGAAGAGAAGCTCAGCGTTGCCATTGCCGAGGCTCACCTCGGTCTCTCGGAGGGTGGCATCCCAATTGGTGCAGCCCTTTTCGATGAGAATGGCGCCCTGCTCGGAAGTGGCCACAACCTGCGCGTGCAGGAAGGCGATGCTTCGATGCACGGCGAGACCAGTGCGTT
>JBEDKG010000069.1:0-3944 GCA_041172205.1 Actinomycetota bacterium
CGAGGCAGTTTCACTGGCAGCGGTGGCTCCCCTAGCACCCATCGCAACTCCAACATCGGCTGCAGCAAGCGCTGGAGAATCATTGATGCCGTCGCCAACTACAAGCACTGCGCCTTTTGCGTTTTGCTTTTCAACGCCGACAAGTTCGAGTTTGTCTTCTGGTCGACATTCAGCAAAGATTTCATCAACACCAACGGCGTTGCCAATAGCCTCGGCAGCCGGTCTGCGATCGCCAGTCACTAACAAAACACGCTCAACGCCTAGCAATCTGAGTTGGTGAATGGTTTCAACTGAGTCGGCTCGGATTGGGTCCTCTAGGTCGATGACACCAATTACTTCGCCGTCGCGGTCAACGCAAATCTGTAATGAAGCATTCACCTGAACCCAAGCCGGTACAGGTTCGAGCAGCCTTCCGACTTGGATGGTGTGGCCAGCTACAACGCCAACCAAGCCTTCACCCAAAACTTCGGCAACCTTGGTGGCCTTGGCTGGAAGGATTTCCCGAGCTTGTGCACCACGAACCACCGCTTTGGCTAGCACGTGAGCACTGGCCAATTCCAATCCAGCGGCAATCTCAAGAATCTGCTCAGGCTTCCAGCCTGGCGCCGTTTGAACCGTTGACACTTCCGGACCGCCGTGGGTCAAAGTTCCTGTCTTGTCCACCAAGAGCACCTGGCTTCGAGCCAACTGCTCGAGCGCAGCTCCATCTTTGATGATTGCGCCGTGCTTGGCCGCTCCAGAAATTCCGGCAATTACCGCGATCGGAATGGCCAAAATCAGTGGGCAGGGCGTTGCCGCCACGATCACCGAAATAGCTGCATGGACGTTTCCAGTCAACAACCATGTGACCAGTGCAATGCCGAGGCTTAGCGGCACAAACCAAAGGGCGTATCGGTTTGCAAGGCGAACCCCGGGGGCCGAATGCGCTTTGGCGTTTTCAACCAACCGAACCAAAGCAGAATAAGTTGAGGTCTCGGCGGTGGTGGTTGCAACTAACTGAACTGGCTCTCCAGCGTTCACAACTCCAGAAGGAATTTCATCCCCAATGAAACGTTCCTTTGGCAGCGGTTCGCCGGTCAGTGCAGATTCGTCAAAACTTGCTTCCGATAAGAGTCTTCCATCGACCGGAACTACTTCGCCGGTTCTAACCAAGAAGGTCGCACCTACGCTTACTTCCCTAATGTCGGCATCGGTGATGTTATTTTCATCGTCTACCAATTGAATTCGTCGAGGCGCTCGTTGGACCAACGCTTCAAGTTGACTGCGGGCGCGTCCGGCAGCCCAAGACTCGAGCGCTTGACCGGTTGAAAGCATGACCGCGATAATAGCCCCCGCCAACCATTCGGAAACCAGCGCCGTAGCAATGATTGAAATTAGTGCGAGAACATCGGAGCCAACCTCGTGCTCACGGATGGACACCCAAACCAGGCGAATCGCGAGACCAGCACCAAGAGCAGCGCCAAACATAAAAGGAATGTTGCTATGAAGAGCCAACCCTAGGGTTAGGGCCAGCAAAGTTAGTGCTACTAGAGCAATTGAGCTCTTAGATATCCGTTGCATGGGAGATCCGAACCTGTTCAGCTCGGTCGACGACCTTCACACGTTCACGTTCGATTGGTCCTGCGAATGCGGCACCAAGACCAAGCTCATGCTGATTCAGTCGCAGCCAGCCAGACCAATCGGTGAACTCAACACCGCGCTGCTTGAGTGCGCTAAGCACTTGTTCAAGCGCTGGTTCAGACGGGTCAGTAAACGAATCGACATCGGCAACGAGGTTTTCAATAGTTTCCATGGCGTCGCTCTTGGTGTGACCGATAAGTCCAACCGGTCCGCGCTTAATCCAACCGGTAGCGTAAACGCCTGGAGCAACACGACCACCAACGTTTGTGATTACTCCCTTGGACTCGTCGAATGGAACTTCAGGTAGTTCACTTCCGAAGTAGCCGATGGCTCGGTAGATCGCCTGAAGCGGATACTCGCGAACTTCCCCCTTGCGTTCAAAACGCATTCCGGTGACTTTCCCGTTCTCACCGAGAATTTCTTGCGGCTGGTGCCAGAAGTGAAGGTGCAGACGACGTTTTGCCGGTACTGATTCGCGCTCCAACCAAGAGTTCAAAATTCGTGCCATTACGCGGTGCTGATTTGTGACGCCTTCGGCCTCCTCGTCAAACCAACCATCTGGGAAGTCTTCTGGGTAAAGCACGATCTCAACGTCATCAACCTCTCCAAGTTCGCGCAGCTCAATTGGAGTGAACTTGATGTCCGCAGGGCCACGACGACCGAAGACGTGAACGTCGGTGACCGGCGAAGCCTTCAGGCCCTGGTAGACGTTGTCTGGGATGTCAGTGGAAAGCATGTCATCGGCTTGCTTGGCCAAAACTCTGGCAACGTCGAGAGCTACGTTTCCGTTACCCAAAACGGCAACTTTTTCGGCAGTGAGCGGCCAGGTGCGAGGCACATCTGGGTGACCGTCGTACCAAGAGACGAAATCGGCAGCACCGTATGAACCATCTAGGTCAACTCCAGGAATGTTCAACTTGGCGTCTTTGATCGCACCGGTTGCAAAGATCACCGCGTGATAATGGCGTTTGATGTCCTCTAGTGTGAGGTCCTTGCCGAACTCAACGTTTCCGAAGAAGCGGATTTTGCCGGAATCAAGCATTTCGTGAAGGGAGTTCACGATGCCCTTGATGCGCGGGTGGTCAGGGGCTACGCCGTAGCGAATCAAACCGTATGGTGCTGGTAGCGAGTCGAAAAGGTCGATGGAAACGTTCTCGTAGGAACTGGCCAAAATGTTTCCGGCGTAAATGCCGGCAGGACCTGCGCCAAAAATGGCGACTCGTAAAGTCTTCATACACCTAGTTTAAGAGCAAAGCCCCGAACCATTTGGCTCGGGGCTTTGACTTTGTAATTTACTTAGCCTGCAGCTTGCTGAAGGTCACCAAGATGTAAAGGCCGTAAGCCATTACCGATGAGGCTAGCGCGAATGCAATAACTGCGGTTACGCGGAAAGCAATCTCCTTGCTAACCGACTCGCCCTTCTTCTTACCCTTGCCAGCAACAGCGTGCTGAGCGTTGGTAAGTAGGCGAACGCCAAGAGCAAACAGGGTTACAACCAGAGCCGAAACACCGATTGCTGCGCCGGCGACCATGATTAGGTCGTTCCATTTGATTTCAATCATTATTTCTTACCCTTTCCCTTTGCAGCCTTCTTGGCCTTGGCAGCTTCCTGACGAACCTGCTTTGGTGATGCAATTGCTTCGCCAACCTCTTCAACTCCGCTTTCAGCGAGGCTCTTGTGGTTGATGTTGTTCTTGCGTGACATCTGAAAGATAACCACGATCAGGATGATTGCTAGAACTGCGTCTAGAACCAAACCTGCGGTGCCAAGACCGCTGGTAAGCAGAGCCGAAAGCATTCCGACACCGGCAGCGGCAGGAAGTGTTAGGAACCAACCGATCACGATCTGACCAGCCTTACCCCAACGAACCTTGGCGCCGATGCGTCCTAGGCCCGAACCAATTACCGAACCAGAAGCAACCTGAGTGGTCGACAATGCAAAACCTAGGTAGCTTGAAGCAAGAATGGTCGAACCGGTTGAGACTTCAGCGGCAAAACCTTGAGCTGGACGAATCTCGGCAAGGCCGTGGCCCATAGTCTTGATGATTCTCCAACCACCCGAGAAGGTACCTAGGGCGATTGCAGCTGCCGCCGAGAAGACAACCCAGAAAGGAACTCCAGCGTCGCCAGACTGTAGTCCGGCAGCCACTAGAACCAGGGTGATTACACCCATAGTCTTCTGCGCGTCGTTGGTTCCGTGTGACAGTGCCACTAGTGAGGACGAGAAAACCTGTCCAACCTTGAACTTGCCACGGCCGGTTGCAACATTCTTACTGCGTCCGGTGATGATGTAGGCCAAGCTAGTTGCCAGCCAAGCGGCAATA
>JBEDKG010000070.1:0-7715 GCA_041172205.1 Actinomycetota bacterium
GCGGCGCTTGCAATCGCCTTCGCAAAGGAGATCTTGGGGGCAAAGTTTTCCCAGTCGACGGCAGCTAAGGCTGTTTCAGAACTACCTGCTGTCTACGGTCGCGGTGAAGTCATTGAGTACCAAGGTCAGAAGCTTGAAATCATCATGATGAAAAACCTTCCAAGCCTGCAGGCCAATCTAGATGCACTGGAGAAGTCTCCAAAATACGTTTGGATCTCAGTAGACGAAGGCACACCAGACCCTTCATGGATTTACGACATCGCTCTTGGGAAGATCGACCACGTCGACGTCATCTCTGGAACAAAGACGTATCAGTGGGCCACCCGCTTGGCTTACTCAGGTATCAAGCACGGGAAACTAATTGAGTCCGAGTCGGAGGCTCTTGAATACTTCTTGGGACTACCTGGAAAAGAAAAGACTGCCATCGTCAACTACGAACAGATGATGTGGCTTCGGAAAAAGTTGGGGCTCTTGGATTTGGAGGGTGGAAATGGCTGAGCTAAGAATTTTGCACCTATATCCAGAAACCCTGAAGCTGAACGGTGAGCGAGGGAACGTAACTGCCCTTCGATTTCGAGCTGAAAAACTTGGACTTACTGTTCGGGTGTTAGAGACCGAAATCGGTTCAGACCTGCCAGTCAAGCGGCCACACATTGTCTTTATAGGCTCTGGAACGCTTTCTGCAACTTTGGTTGCCGCAAGCGATTTGCAGGGCAAGGGTGACCAAATTCACCGCTGGGTTGTGGCTGGCGCTAAAGTTCTTGCAGTTGGCAGCGGTTTTGACTTGATTTCTCAGGGCTTGCAGCTGGCTGACGGCACATTCGTTCAAGGTCTTGGTCTAACTAATACCACCCACACCATCGAACCAAAATACCTGGTTGGTGAAGTTGAACTAACCAATGGCCTAGCCGGCTTCATCAATTCAAACCGCTCAATTCGTCGTGGAACTGGTGATCAACAGCTGGGTGAAGTTCGGGCTTCTGACGCTAAAGAACTTATCGGTTACAGCGATGGTTACAGCGATGGCAAGGTGATGGCGAGCAACGTTCAAGGTCCGTTGCTACCCATGAATCCAAAATTGGCTGACCTGCTCATTTCTTGGGTCTACCCAAAGTTGACCAAGGCGCCATCGCTAAAAAGTATCGACCTGCTTGCCACCAAGGCTCGCAAAGCAATCTCAGTTCGAGTACGTAGTTAGATTTGCTTTGAGTCCGGTGAATAGTTCATCGGTAACTGTGTCAACTAGTTCACAAAGTTCTTCTGCCGTTGGTGCGAGCTGAACTTCCGAACCAATAATCCTCACCACATCACCTGGCTCATAATCGCCGGTTTCAATAGATGAAGCGAGCGGCCCAATTTTGTTTACTTTGTAGAGCTTTGAGTTGATCTCGACTTGGGCAAGCCCTTCAAGTTTGCTTAGGTAACCGTGAAGGAATCCGATAGAGATGACGCCATTTGAAATGACCTCGGCGGTTACTTCCATTGGAGTTCCAAGACCCAGTTTCGAAGCGGAAACGTTTGAAAGCGGTGAGGTTCCAAAAGCGCTCACTCCGATTCGGACCATTTCGTATCGGCTCTCTGGCATTGCAAAAGCTGCTGGGCTGGAGGCGATGTGTCGGTAACCATTGAAGCCAAACCTCTTAGCGATTGCTACCGAGGCATCAAATAGTTCAAGTGCTTTTATATCATCGTCGTTTGAAGTTCCGGAGAGGTGAGACCAAATCGCCACGACATCGATTTCGCCCGCTTTCTCCAATTCAAAAGCGCGCTCAACAAGGCTTTCCCATAGCTCGGGACGGCAACCGTTTCGGCTGAGACCGGTATCAATTTTCAAATGAACCTGTGCCCGCCCAGAGGCCTTTGCAATTAGTTCGAGTTCTGAGACTGATCCGGCGCTAAGTTCAATGCCAAGTCGCACAGCACTCGAGAAGTCACTATTCGCTGAATGAAGCCATGCAAAGGCAGGTGTCTCAATGCCAGCCTTGCGAAGGCTCAAGCCGGTTTCAATATCGAGAACACCTAGAATCTCGCACCCAGCCTCTGTGGCTGCTCTCGCCGCCTCAACAAGACCGTGACCATAGGCATCAGCCTTTACAACGGCCATTACCTGCGCTGGTGCCATCGTAGCTTTGACGGTTCGTAAATTCTCCCGATAGATTTCGAGATCTACGTGTTTGGTTACGCTCAAGCCACCCACGTCCTTTTGACTCGTGCGGTGATGCGACCAAAGATTTCTAGGGGAGTGAACCCTGTATCTTTAGCCCAGACTTCCAGTGAGTGACCGGGGCCGAAGAACGACACCTCTGACCCACGTTCGGGACTCGCATGCCCAAGATCGATGACGCATTGGTCCATGGCGATCCGGCCGATACCAGAGAATGATGTTCCACCAACCGTTACGTGAAAATGATTGGTTGCGCTTCGTGGAATGCCATCTGAAAATCCGATAGCCACTAGCCCCAAATTCGTAGGCGCTTCGGTACGGCCAAGGTAACCGTAGGAAACTCCGGTTGATTCTGGAACTCGCTTTACCGAGACCAATTCACCTACTAGGTCTACGGCGAGTTCGCCGGAACCAAAACCTAGAGCCTTCTCTAGAAGTAGTAATTCCGAACCGTATAGCCCGAGTAAGCCGTTTGGTTCAACAAGGGCATCAAGCAGGGGCTTCACTTCGGAATACTGCAGACCATGAGCCGCAAGGTTGCGTTCGATCTTTGAACGGGAGAACCGTAGTTCCCTCCGAAGGCCGTTTTGCGAAGCGGTATTGTTCATGGTTCTATCAGTCTATTTAGCAGTGTGTCAGTCAGCGCCCAAGGGCACTGGCTCGGCTAGCATCTTCTTTGTGCCAACCAACGATTACTCCGCCCGTCATCTCTCTGTCCTAGAGGGGTTAGAAGCTGTTCGCAAGCGTCCGGGTATGTACATCGGCTCAACCGATTCACGCGGATTGATGCACTGTCTTTGGGAAATTATCGACAACTCGGTCGACGAAGCGTTGGCTGGATTTGGTAACAACATTGATGTCGTTCTCCACAAGGACGGATCCGTCGAAGTTCGCGATAAAGCTCGCGGTATTCCGGTAGACATCGAGCCTAAGACCGGACTTACCGGTGTTGAAGTTGTTTTCACGAAACTTCACGCTGGTGGAAAGTTCGGTTCTGGTTCTTATGCTGCTTCAGGTGGTTTGCACGGTGTCGGTGCTTCAGTTGTAAACGCCCTATCGGCCAGACTCGATGTTGAGGTAGATCGCGGCGGTAAGACCTATGCAATGTCATTCAGACGAGGCGAACCGGGAATCTTCGACGACGCCAATGGAATCTCAGCTGACAACAAATTCACACCTTTTGAAAACGAGAGCAAACTTCGAGAAATCGGCAAGGTTGGTAAGGATGTAACAGGTTCTCGCGTCCGTTACTGGACCGATCCGCAAATTTTTATCAAAGATGCCAACTTTGAACTAGAAGATCTAATTGGTCGAGCTCGCCAAACCGCGTTCTTGGTCAGCGGACTTTCGCTTTCGGTTCGAGATGAACGACCTTCCGAGCCGGTTGAACACAAGTTCAAATTCGACGGCGGTTTGTCGGAGTTCGCTGAATTCCTAGCCAAAGATACTCCGCTCACTAGCACCTGGCGTATCTTGGGTGATGGCTCGTTCACCGAAACCGTTCCAGTGCTAGACGAATCGGGCAACATGGTGTCCCGTGAGGTCGAACGTAACTGCCAGGTTGAGGTTGCACTTCGCTGGGGAACCGGTTACGACTCGGAGCTAAAGAGTTTCGTAAACATCATCGCCACTCCAAAGGGCGGAACTCACGTTGCCGGCTTCGAAACCGGACTTATGAAGGCGCTTCGTGCCCAGATCGATGCCAACTCTCGCAAGTTGAAACTTGGCAACGACAAGATCGAAAAAGAAGACATTCTGGCTGGCCTCACCGCTGTCGTTTCAGTACGTTTGGCTGAGCCTCAATTTGAGGGTCAAACCAAAGAAATCCTGGGAACGCCTGCCGTCAAGAACATCGTTACCAACGTGGTGTCTAAAGCTCTCACCGAACGACTAACCAGCAGTAAGCGCGATGACAAAGCCCAATCGGCACTTCTGCTAGAGAAGATTGTCGCCGAGATGAAGTCTCGAATTTCTGCGAGAACTCACAAGGAAACTCAGCGACGCAAGAACGCGTTGGAGTCTTCCTCGCTTCCGACCAAACTTGTCGACTGTAGAACTCAGGAAACCGATGTTTCCGAATTGTTTATCGTGGAGGGTGACTCGGCGCTTGGTACTGCCAAACTAGCTCGAAACAGTGAGTACCAGGCACTTCTTCCGATTCGCGGAAAGATCCTGAACGTTCAAAAAGCATCGGTTTCCGACATGCTTTCTAACTCTGAATGCGCGTCCATCATTCAGGTGATCGGTGCCGGTTCTGGCCGAAGTTTCGAATTGGAAGCAGCTCGCTACGGAAAAGTGATTTTGATGAGCGACGCCGACGTCGATGGCGCCCACATTCGTACTCTGCTTCTTACATTGTTCTTCCGTTACATGAAGCCAATGGTCGAAGCCGGCCGTGTATTTGCAGCTGTGCCTCCGCTTCACCGAGTGGTCGTTATCAACCCTGGCTCAAAGGCAAACGACACCCTATACACCTACTCGCAGGCTGAACTAGAGGCAGTTCTAGCTAAGCTCGCAGCTCAGGGTAAGCGTTATCAGGAACCAATTCAGCGCTACAAGGGTCTTGGTGAAATGGATGCCGACCAACTGGCGGAAACCACTATGGATCGCGAACATCGCACGCTACGACGAGTTCGCGTTGAAGATGCTGTTGCAGCGGAAAAGGTTTTCGAACTTCTCATGGGTAACGATGTGGCACCACGTCGTGACTTCATTATCGATTCGGCAGATAGTTTCGACACCGAAAAGATTGACGCTTAAAGTTTCTTAGCGAGTTCCTACGCTGGCAATTGCGATTTCGATTGTTGAGCCACTTGCATCACGTTTCGCAAGAGCAATAGCTTCCAAATCGATTGGCTTACCGTCGGCACTAGCACCCAGGGGCTCACCCGAAATCACAGTGGCGAAGTACAGGTGGTCTTCGTCTCGAATGAACTTATGTGCTCGAACTCCACCAGTCGCACGACCTTTGGCAGGGAATTCCGATAGAGCGGAGCGCTTGAGGCTACCTCCATCGATCCCGGCCAGAGTGCTTCCGGACTTGGCGGCTGTAATAACCTGAACGCCCTCAGGGTCCGATACCTTGCCAAAGGCAATCACGACCGCGCCATCGCTGAGGTTGATACCTGCGATACCGGCAGCCGCACGCCCGGTCGCACGAACTGATGATGCATCAAAGCGCAGTAGTTGCGCGTCAGAAGTGATCAAAACGTATTCCGTTGCATCATTTGCCACGGCAGCTCCTACGACTCGATCACCTTCTTTTAGGGTGATCATTTCAAACTCGTCTTTAGCAGGGTAGTCCGCTGTGACGCGCTTGATGACACCCTGTGCGGTCGCTAGCGCGATTTCGTCGGTGCTAGTGAGGTCAAATACATCAATTAGCTTCTCTTCGCCCTTGAGCCCTAAGAATTCATTGATTTTGATGGCAGCGCTTGGATCAAATGTGTCTCCAACCGGTGGAATGTCTCCAGCGTGAATGCGTAGCATGCGACCGTTACTGGTTAGGAAGCCAACGTCCTTTCGGGTGCTGGTCTCAATGTGCTTGGCAACTGCGTCATGACGCTTGCGTTTAGCTCCCGGCTGACTTGCCACATAGGCCGGAGTGCGCCCTAATAGCCCGCTAGAGGTAAGCAGAATAGAACATTCGGTATCTGCAAGTTCGGCGCCTGAAGCGATCGCCTTGGCGTTGCTGACAGCCTTAATTTCACCAGATTCGTCTAGAAGCTGGGTACGTCGGGCGTCGCCGTACTTGTCAGCCACTGCCTGAAGCTCTTCTGCAACCAATGCCTTGAGCAAGGTGTCGTTTCCGAGCAACTTCTCTAGGTGTTCAATTTCTTTGGCAAGACTGTTTGCCTCAGAGTCGAGTTCAAGTTTGCTGAATTTGGTGAGTCGGCGCAAACGAAGTTCAAGAATGTATTCAGCCTGAATTTCAGACAGGGTGAAACGGTCCATCAGGTTGGTTCGCGCCTGGTCTACTTCATCGGAAGACCGAATGATCCGAATTACTTCGTCAATCTCCAAGATTGCTTTGAGCAAACCCTCGACCAGGTGAAGGCGAGCCTTCTTCTTACCAAGTCGGTTTTCGCTGCGGCGTCTGGTAACTGTGATTCGGTGAGCTAGAAAAACACCGAGTAGATCTCGAAGACCAAGTGTTTGAGGGCGACCATGGACCAATGCAACGTTATTGATTCCGAACGAGTCTTCCATTGGGGTGAAACGGTAGAGCAAATCGAGCACGACATCAGGGTCGAAACCGGTTTTCAAACCAATGACGAGTTTCAATCCGTTGGTGCGGTCAGTTAGGTCGGTGACATCCGAGATGCCCTGAAGCTTCTTGTTGTTTACGCCCTCTTTGATTTTTTCAATGACCTTTTCTGGACCGACCAGGTAGGGGAGTTCGGTGATTACCAAACCGAGCTTTCTTGGGCTCACGCTTTCAACAGACACCTTGGCGCGAGTTTTGAATGAGCCGCGGCCGGTTTCATAAGCGTCACGAATTCCATCCAACCCAACGATGATTCCACCGGTCGGCAGATCTGGGCCTGGAACGTATTTCATTAGTTCGGTATTCGTGGCGTCCACGTTATTGAGCAAGTGAATCGCCGCGGCAATGGTTTCACGAAGGTTGTGAGGAGCCATGTTGGTAGCCATACCGACGGCGATACCAGCTGAGCCATTTACTAGAAGATTTGGGAATGCAGCTGGAAGAACTTCTGGCTCAGTTAGCTGGGCGTCGTAGTTTGGCTTGAAGTTTACGACGTCTTCGTCGAGGTCCTCGTTCATTAGCATGGCCGCCTGGCTCAGGCGCGCTTCGGTGTAACGGGCTGCTGCAGGTCCGTCGTCTAGGCTTCCGAAGTTTCCGTGCCCATCGATAAGTGGCATGCGCAAACTGAAGTCTTGAGCCATGCGAACCATAGCGTCGTAAATGGCCGAATCTCCGTGCGGGTGCAATTTACCCATTACTTCGCCAGTAACACGCGCTGACTTCACGTGACCTTTGTCTGGTCGAAGACCCATTTCGCCCATTTGGTAAATGATGCGGCGATGAACTGGCTTGAGTCCGTCACGGGCGTCTGGAAGCGCACGCGAATAAATCACCGAATACGAGTACTCCAAAAAGGACTCTTGCATTTCAAGAGTCAGGTCGATGTCGACAATTTTTTCAGAAGGAGTGATGTTGTTCGTCATGGTTTCTTTATTCGTTGTGGCAAACTCTAGGGGATGACCCCTTTGATGCTACCTGCCGCCCCAAAAGATGTGGGGAGGCTCTCGGATGTGTTGGTTAGCGCATTGGCCTCGGTCGGCGGTAACTTTGAGAACCGCCTGAGGTTGCCGAAGGTCAAGCATTCAGTTGTAGTTTTAGTCGATGGTTTGGGGCACGAAAACCTTCAGCAGGCTTCCGGTTACGCCAGGTTTTTGAATTCGAAACTCGCATCTTCGATTCGGTGTGAATTCCCAAGCACCACAGCGACTTCGCTAACTGGGCTGGCAACCGGCACCCGCTCGGGTGTGCACGGAATCATCGGTTATTCGGTTTACGACCGCACAC
>JBEDKG010000071.1:0-6684 GCA_041172205.1 Actinomycetota bacterium
ACTTGCCAGCATGACCGCATCGCTAGAACTCTGGATTGACATTGGCTGCCCTTGGAGCCGTATGCTGCTGGTTGAAATCGACCGAGCACTCGGCGACTTTGGTAAGCCGGTAGACATCACCCTGCGCGCGCTACGTATCGATCCAGACGGTGTTGAAGATTACGGTCAGACCACCATTGAACATCTGGTTGGCGCACTTGGAATTACCGAGGACGAAGCCGAAGGCATGTTGAAGAATGTCATCGACGAAGGCAAAACTTACGGTCTTGCATTCAACTTCCGCATTGCTCGCGGTGGCAACTCGATGAAGGCCCATCGACTAATCAAGCACGCGCACTCGAATGGCACCCAGCTTCAGGTTGCCAAGGAACTTTTCGAAGGCCATTTCGCTGAAGGCAAGCTCATCTCTGATCACGCCTATCTCGCTGAGGTGGCGTCCAAGTTTGGTCTGAGTGCCGAATTTTTGAACACCGACGAATACGCACAAGCGGTCCTGGAAGACGAATCAGCAGCGGCTAGGAAAGAAATTACCAACACTCCAACCGGAGTTATCAATGGGAAGCATTATTTCGAAGGGCTAAAGCCAGCTTCGGTAATTCTGAGCCACCTAGGAGAATTGAACTCCTGACCTGCTCTTTACGAGGGAGCTGCTCTACCAACTGAGCTAAGGTGGCGAATCTCGGCTGCCCGAGATACCTGTCAAGTTTATCGTTTGAGAATTGAAAAAGAGAAAGGGCCCCACTTTCGTGAGACCCTCCCTGCTTCATTAGGGGAAAAGCGTTAGCTTCTAAGTGTTGAACTTCCGCTTCTCTTGCGAGACAGCGCATCGATAGTTGCTGCTAGCGCCAGCACGCTACCGGTGACCAGGAAGCTGATTCCGGCTGATAGGCCAAGTAGACCCAAACCGTTGTCGATCATGGAAATCACCATGGCTCCGATGGCTGCGTGGATTAGCTTTCCACGACCACCGAAGAGGCTCACGCCACCAACTACAGCAGCTGCAACACCGCTTAGAACGATCGAGCGTCCTGCGGAAGCCTCAACCACACCGATGCGGCTCACGTGGAACAGACCTGAAACAACGGCTAGCGACGAGGTGATCATGAAGGCTGCAATGCGAATTGCACCAACCTTGATACCTGCGCGGCGTGCAGCTTCAGGGTTTCCACCAACTGCGTATAGGTGACGTCCAAAGCGGGTGCGGTCGAGGAAGAAGTTACCAAGGAACAACAGAGCCAACACGAAAGGAATCACGATTGGAACACCGGCGATTGGCTTTAGCTCGTTCTGGCTGCGGTTTAGGTTCAACAGGAAGATGGTTCCGCCACCGAGGATGGTGATGGTTGCCAACTTGATCGCCAGAATCGAGACCGGGCGGTTTACCAAGCCCTGCTTTGCACGGCGTGCGCGGTCCCAAAAGCCCATTCCAGCCGAAAGACCAACCATGATTACCAGCAAAGCCCAGCCGCCCCAAATTGGAAGGCTTTCGTTCATGATCGATTTGATTTCAGGGATGTCAACACGGAATAGTCCGCCATCGCCCAGAAGTACTAGCGCTAAGCCTTGGAAAGCCAGGAAGAAGGCCAAAGTAACCACGAATGATGGAACACCGATCTTGGCCACGAAGTAACCCAGAATGGCACCAACAAGGGCACCGAACACTAGAGCTACAACAACACCCAACTGCCAAGGCATTCCAGCCTTGACCGATAGGTAGAAGATGTCCATGGCCACACCGGCGGTAACACCAGCTGAAAGGTCGATCTCGGCAAGCAAGATTACGAAGACCAGGGCAACCGCAAGAGTAGTTAGTTCGGCAGCCTGAACGAACAGGTTGGCGATGTTCAGCTTGGTTAGGAAGAACGGGCTAAGGGACGCAAAAAGAGCGGTTAGAACTGCAAGCGCACCAACTGCTGGAAGTGCGCCCATTTCACCATTCTTGAGGCGCGAGCCATAGGCAGAGATCTGGTCTCGAAGGTTTCCTTCGTGTCCGCTAGCAATTGCCTGTGGAGGCAGTGGTGCAGACATCTGTGAAGTTTCTAGCTTGCTCATTATTTACTTCCTTCGTAGGTCTTGGTGCCGGTGATGTAACCTACAACATCCGTCTGGTTGGTCTTCTTAGTTTCAATCTGTGCCACCATGCGTCCCAGGTAAAGAACCGCGATGTCGTCGCAGACCTTGAAAACATCTACGAGGTTGTGGCTAATGATGATCACTGCAACGCCAGAGTCGGCGAGACGGCGAACCAGGTTCAAGACCTGCTCGGTTTGGGCAACGCCCAAAGCAGCGGTTGGCTCATCGAGAATTACAAGTTTTGCGTTACGTAGCACCGAGCGGGCAATGGCCACGGTCTGGCGCTGACCACCTGAAAGTGACGAAACCTTCTGGCGAACCGACTTCACGGTACGAACCGAAAGGCTCTGTAAAGCCTGAGTGGCTTCAAGTTCCATGGTTGGCTCCGAGAGGGTGCCGTTCTGGGTCTCTTCGCGACCTAGGAACATGTTCTGAACGATGTCTAGGTTTTCGCATAGAGCTAAGTCTTGGTAAACAACTTCGATTCCTAGGGCGCTAGCCTGACGAGGATCGTGAATGTTAACTGCCTGGCCTTCGAAGTGAACTTCTCCGCCATCGTATGGCTGCACACCAGAAAGTCCTTTGATGAGAGTCGACTTTCCTGCGCCGTTGTCTCCGACTAGAGCGGTAACTTTACCGGCGTATGCCTTCAGGTCTACGCCCTTCAAGACGTCTACTGGACCGAAGCTTTTCGTGATGTTCTTTAATTCGATTACTGGCTCAGCCATCACATTTCTCTTTCTAAATTTTTGGGGGAAATCCTGTGCCGGCACCTACGGGTACCGGCACAGGATTGTCCTATTTTTTGTTACTTAACGCCGTACTTTTCACAAGCAGCTGCAACTGCAGCGGTGCAAATGTCTGAAGCCTTGGCATCGCCAGCGGCTACAACATCCTTTACCTTGTCTGCAGTGGTAGCAATTGGGTCTAGAGCAACGAAAGGAGTTCCGTCTTCTAGAGTCTTGCTTGCCTTTGGCTTCTCACCCTTTAGAAGAGCGATAGCTAGTTCAGAAGCAGCCTTAGCCTCTACGGTGAAAGGCTTGTAGACGGTTGCCCACTGCTTTCCTAGTAGAACGTTCTGTAGACCAGCAACCGATGCGTCCTGACCCGATACAGGAACGGTTAGACCGTTCTTGTCTAGGATCGCGATGATCGAAGCAGCGTTGTTGTCGTTTGGAGCTAGAACAGCGTCGACCTTACCCTTTACAGCAGTGAATGCCTGCTCGAATAGGGTTCCGGCCTTTGCGCCATCCCAAGTACCTTCCATGGTGAATGCAGCCTTGGCGCCAGCAGCGTCAAGAACAGATAGTGCACCATCTAGGAACATCTTTGCGTTACCGTCGGCTGGGTCTCCCGAGCTGTAGACGATGCTTGCGGTCTTGATGTCTTTGCCAGCAGCGGCTAGACCATCAACGATCATCTGACCCTGTAGCTGTCCAACAACTGCGTTGTCGAATGATACGTAGTAGTCAGCGCCGGCGATTGGGCGGTCGTAAGCGATTACTGGAATGCCCTGAGCCTTTGCCTTTTCAACAACTGCTGCGCCAGCACCCTGGAAGTCAACTAGAAGCATTACGCCACAGCCCTTTGAAAGCTGCTGGTCTGCGATAGTTGCGTACTTTGCGGTGTCTGACTGAGCGTTCTGGATGTCAGCTTCGTAACCTGCTGCGGTTAGAGCCTTCTCTAGAGCTGGACGGTCACCTGGCTCCCAGCGAGTTCCGCTGTCGGCGTCAGGAAGGATTACACAGGCGCGGGTGCTGCCGGTGGGTGCTGCTGAACAACCGCTTAGAGCAAGCATTGAAGCTGCTACAACCGCGGTTACTGAAAGCAATGAAGACTTCTTCATTTTTTTCCCTTCGATTTTGATTGGATGTCGGCAAGGTTCTGCCATGAACTCACGATTGAGTCTGAGTATATGTTGCCCCAACCAACAAAACCAAATTGACCAAAACACGTAACAAATCAGTAAAGTTACCAATTTGTTGTTTTAGCCAACAAGTAGATTTGGAGTGTGAAGTCACCAATAGTGAATCTGCAATCGGCAGGCGTCCTCGGAAGGAACCGAGACGTCGTGCGTCAGCACAACCTGTCGATCGTTTTGCAGATGATCCACTTCTACGGATCGGTGACTCGTTCTCAGTTAACTTCCTCAACCGGGCTCAACCGTTCCACGATTTCAGATTTAGTGTCCGAGTTGGAACAGCTCGGCTTCGCTCACGAGACTGAGGGTGCCTCGGCCAGTGGAGTGGGTCGTCCAAGCCTGGTGGTTACGCCGTCAACGAATGTGGTTTCATTCTCGGTTCACCCTGAAGTTGATGCCACCACCGTCGGGCTGGTAACTCTGTCGGGCAAAGTCATAAAGACGGTTCGAGTGCCGATGGGTCAAAGCCCAACCGCCGAACAGTCGGTTCAAACAGCGACGAACGCTATCGCCGAACTTCGCAAGGAATTAGACCCAACCCAACGCATCGCCGGAATCGGCGTAGCAATCCCTGGTCAGGTGCGAGTCTCCGACAACGTTGTTCGATTAGCGCCTCAGCTGGGCTGGGTCGAAGTGCCTTTTGGGTCCATGCTGAGCCAAGCGACCGGACTTCCAGTTTTCGTGGATAACGACGCCAGCATCGGTTGCATGGCTGAACGAAACTTTGGCGCAGCTAGGGGCTTCCTTGATGTGGTCTACCTATTCGCAGGTTCCGGTGGAATCGGTGGTGGCGCAATCGTGAACGGTCAGCAGCTTCGCGGTGCTTCCGGTTACGGAGGCGAACTCGGCCACGTAAGAATCGGCGATTCGAATTCTGTCGACTACTCGGGTCTTTCTGGAACTCTGGAATCAATGGTTCGCCGAGACGACCTACTTCACGTCTTCAAAATGTATTCGGCAACCGACCAAGAACTCGACCAGGAAATTCAGTCAACAAAATCCAATGAAGCCACCAAAATTCTTAGAAAACAGATTGACGCACTCGGTGCCGGTATCAGTAGCTACGTGAACATTTTCAATCCCGAAGCCGTCATTCTCGCCGGTTTCCTCACCTCACTGTTCAACTTCGATCCCGACCGACTTCTCGATGCGGTAAAGACCGGTTCATTGAAAGCGGCTCAAGAACGTGTGGTCGTTCGCAATGGTGAACTGGGAGATGAAACCCTCATGGTTGGAGCGGCCGAGCTCGCATTCCGAGGACTTCTGGAAAACCCGAGCGATGCGCAGCTCGTTCCAGTTAAGAAGTCGCGCTAGGCAACTTCTTTATAAGAGGCCGGCTGCCGATGCGCGGTGAACAATTTCAGCACGGCGATGGGCGCCAAGCTTCCTCGAAGCATTTTGCAAATGGAACTTAATGGTGCTCTCAGAGATGAACATGGCAACGGCAATCTGTTTGGTGCTGAGGCCCTTGGCAACGTGCTTGATTACGTCGATCTCGCGATCGGTTAGATGTTCGGTTTGACGGCTTGAGCCGAGGGAGTGGGCCACTAGGTTTCCAACGCCCTTACCCAAAACGGTTTCTCCGTCTTGAATGGCTTTGATTCCCTTACCAAGTTCGTCGGCTTTCACATCGTCTTTGCAGAGGTAGCCGTTGGCGCCTCTTCTAAGCGCTTCAACCACGATCATCTCGCTGAGGGTGTTGGCAAGAACCAGAACCTTGGTGGTTGGGTAGCGTTCGGTGACCTCTTCAACTACCTTGAGCCCACGGGTGGTGTCGTCGCCAAGGTCTAGGTCGATGATGAGAACGTCTGGGCCATGTTCATCGACGGCATCGATTACGGCGTCGTAGCTGGTGGCCTCGGCGATGACCGCAAAGCCAGGGTTTCGCTCCAGGATTGATCGAAGGCCCACGCGCGTGATCACGTTTCGATCTGCAATAACGATGCGCGTTGAGGCGTTAGGCATTCTTCTGCCCAGTGGCACATCGGATCGGGGTTCGCGTTCCATGTTTTGATGCTAAACCCGTTACCTAGCCATTTGGCTAGGTCGTTACCTATCCGTTAGATGTGCTTATGGCTAGTTGGGTGTTTTAGGCATTTCTAGGCAGAATTCGCGGGCGTAATGTTCGATTACTGGTCAGCGCCGTTGCTGACCGACAAGAAAAAGGAAATTGCAATGAGCGTTTACGCACAACCAGGTCAAGCGGGTTCCATTGTTGAATTCAGACCACGCTACGACCACTGGATCGGCGGCCAATATGTGGCACCGTCATCTGGAGAATATTTTGAAAACGTCACCCCGGTCACCGGCCGTGTCTTCACCGAAATCGCTCGAGGCAACGCTGCCGACATCGATAAGGCTCTAGACGCCGCCCACGCAGCTGCCAAGACCTGGAACAAGACCTCGGCCACCGAGCGCGCAATCATTTTGAACAAGATTGCCGACCGCATGGAGCAGAACCTAGAGAAGATCGCTGTTGCAGAAACTTGGGACAACGGAAAGCCTGTTCGCGAAACCATGGCTGCCGACATTCCACTGGCAATCGACCACTTCCGCTACTTCGCAGGATGCATCCGCGCCCAGGAAGGTTCACTTGGAGAGCTAAACAACGACACCGTTGCCTACCACTTCCACGAGCCTCTAGGCGTTGTTGGTCAGATCATCCCTTGGAACTTCCCAATTCTGATGGC
>JBEDKG010000072.1:0-2864 GCA_041172205.1 Actinomycetota bacterium
CCAGGATTGTTGAGTTTGGTTCCGACGCCATTGAGGATGACGACGATGAGATCGAACTCGACGGCTGGACCTGCTGGAAGTAGTTAGAAGATGTGCTGTTCAATCCAGCAATGCATGGCAATCGCCGCAGCGGCGCTGGCGTTGATTGAGCGGGTTGAACCGAACTGACTGATTTCCAGCACCACTTCGGAAGCGTTTATGGCTTCTTCGCTCAGGCCCGGACCTTCTTGACCAAATAGCAGAACGCAGTTTTCGGGCAGGTCATACTGCTCAATCTTTTTACAGCCTGGCACGTTGTCAATGGCGATGATTGGGAGGTTATTTTCTTTCGACCACGCCAGGAAGTCGTCGACGGTTGGGTGATGACGAACGTGCTGATAGCGATCGGTGACCATGGCGCCACGTCGATTCCAACGACGATTGCCGATGATGTGAACCTCAGATGCCAGGAAAGCGTTGGCGGTTCGAACGATTGAGCCGATGTTTAGATCGTGTTGCCAGTTCTCGATGGCCACGTGAAACCCGTGACGTCGGCTGTCTAGCTCGGCAACGATTGCTTCCATCTTCCAGTAACGGTATTGGTCCAAGACATTTCGGGTGTCACCGTTTTCGAGAAGCTCCGGGTCGTACTGGTCGCCCTCTGGCCAAGGCTTGGCGTGAGGGCCAACACCCCAGGTGGTGGCTTCCGGAGAAGGCTCGTGATTGGTCAACGTGAGTACGCTCGATTCCTAAACTGGATGGCGATTGTTGCAAAGATTGCCGCCAGCGTTGACGAAAGCAATACGGCGATTGTGCCGATTGACGACGTGTGGTGATCGGCGTTGAATGCGAGCTCGTTGATGAGCAGCGAGACCGTGAAACCAACCCCGGCAAGGATACCGACGGTTGCCACGTCCCACCACGAAAGCCCTTGCGAAAGACTGGCTTTGGTGAACTTGGAAACGAGCCATGCCGTGCCCACGATGCCAATTGGCTTCCCTAAAACAAGTCCGAAGAAAATTCCAAGAGCTACAGGCGATTTCGCCAAGTCGGCAATGTTCAGGTCTTGCACGAAAACTCCGGCGCTGAAGAAGGCAAAGATGGGAACCGCTATTCCGGCTGAAATCGGGTGAATAATGTGCATCACTCGATCTGCAGTCTTGAGATTCATTAGTAAGCCCATGGCTACTCCGGCAATGGTTGCGTGAATTCCGCTGTCGTGAAGCGTGGCCCAAGCTATTACTGCGAGCGGTAGGTAGAAATACCAGCCGCGAACGTTCTTTGCCTGCAGTACGCCGAAGACGGCTATTGCCGCAACTGCCGCCAGGAGTGAGATTAGGTTTATGGTCGCCGTATAGAAGATTGCGATTACCAGAATTGCGCCAAGGTCATCAACAACTGCCAAGGTGAGCAGAAATGCGCGAAGCTCGATCGGTAGGCGTTTTCCGGCCACAGCGAGTACCGCTAGCGCGAACGCGATATCGGTTGCCATCGGAATGCCCCAACCAATCGCCGTAGGCGATCCCGCGTTAAAAGCGAAAAACAGAAGTGCCGGAATCAGCATTCCGCCGATAGCCGCCGCAATCGGAACGGTCGCAACCGCTCGGTCTTTGAGAGAGCCAACGGTTAGCTCGTGCTTCAGTTCCATACCAGCGACGAAAAAGAAGATTGCGAGCAGGCCGTCGGACGCCCACTGAGCAATAGAAAGGTTTAGATGTAGGGCCGAAGGCCCGAACTTAAAATCGTGTAGCAGGCTGTAGCCCGCGAAATCTAGGTTCGCCCAGACCAAAGCTGCGACGGCAGCAAGAAGCAGCAGGACTCCGCCGGTAGTTTCCTTGCGAAGGGCATCGGCGACCCAACGAAGTTGCTTTTGGGGCAACTTACTCAGGATTTTGCGAGGCTTAGGCACTTACCAAGTCTAAGAGCGAATGCACTTCGGTAGGCTTGCCTCATGACTACGCGTAGAAAAATTGAGTGCTGGCTTACTGACATGGACGGCGTGCTGGTTCACGAAGGTGTGGCCTTGCCAGGCGCCTCCGAAGTGCTGCAGCAGTGGAAAGACCAGGGTCTTCGCTACCTGGTGCTAACCAACAACTCGATCTACACCCCACGCGACCTAGCCGCCCGCCTAAAAGCCACCGGCTTGAACATCGACGAAGACAGCATCTGGACTTCGGCGTTGGCTACCGCAGACTTCCTTCACTCGCAGAAGCCAAAGGGAAGCGCCTACGTAATCGGTGAGGCCGGCATGACCACGGCCCTGCACGAGGTGGGCTACATTCAGACCGATGTAAACCCTGACTACGTGGTGCTCGGCGAGACTCGCAACTTCAACTTTGAAAACCTAACCAAGGCGATTCGACTAATCAACAACGGTTCACGCTTCATTGCCACGAACCCAGACGCAACCGGACCATCGGCAGATGGACCACTTCCGGCAACCGGTTCGGTAGCTGCGCTAATCACCAAGGCAACCGGTAAAGAGCCATACATTGTTGGAAAGCCGAACCCGATGATGTTCCGCTCGGCGATGAACAAGATAAACGCCCACTCAGAAAGCACCGGAATGATTGGTGACCGAATGGACACCGACGTGGTTGCTGGAATCGAAGCCGGCCTGCACACCGTCCTAGTTCTTACCGGAATCGCCGATGCAACCGAGATCGCGAAGTACCCGTTCCGCCCGAACGAGATTTTGAACTCGATCGGCGACCTACTCGACTAATCGTTGTGTTCGTTGAGCTCTTTAAGGGCTGGCTGGAAAGCCACGATGGTTACTGCCAGTAGCACAAGCCCAGCGATCCAGAAGTAGACCGGCTGAACGCCGAAGGCGTCGACCGCAGCACCCGCGAACACCATTGAAATCATTGGCGCCGCGTTCCAGA
>JBEDKG010000073.1:0-4113 GCA_041172205.1 Actinomycetota bacterium
CCTTTTTCCAAAGCGGTCCGCGGCCATAAACATCTACGACGACGTTCTCTAATTTGGCGATTTTTAGAGCCTCGATGAATTCGAGAAGGCGCTTTTCGTGTTGGAATCGACCAGCCCAAACGAGATGGACCTTCTTGTCGTTGTGATGCGGCTCATCTCTAATGCTCGCGAGAGTTGATTCCACTCGTTCGTCATCAACGCCGTTGTGCATCACGCGAAGCTGAGAGGTAACGCCGTGTTCTTTGAGGTCTTCGCCGAAGTGCGCTGAAGGAACCAGAATCACGTCAGCCTCGTTGGTGATGAGCTGGATGTACTGCCAGGCATCGGTGGTGGTGTGCTTTAGTGGAAGCTTCAAGTGCTTTAGGAACTCGCGACTGAGCAGCCAAAACAGAAACTTCGCCGGGTATTTGCCAATAACCTCTTGGGTTCCCTTGGCTAAGTTGAAGTGACTGGTCATCACCACAGGCAGGTGATTTCGCTGTGCGAAACCAAGTCCAATGATCGCGCTCCACATGTCGGCGTGAATGTGCACGATGTCGAACTTGTCTTGGCGACGTCTTTGGCTGCGGTCTAAGCGTTTGCGCGAGCGTCTCAGGTTTGCAGTGAACGAGAATTCCCAGTTGTAAGTAAGCGGCCAAGAAGGCAGGGTGAAGAAACCTTTTTCGATGAGGCGTTTACCCGAAGAAGGAGAAACAAAAGTCACTTTGTGACCCAGTTTCTCTAAATACTTCTTTTGAAGCATCGCAGAGGTCTGAATCCCCCCGAGTGACCTTGGATGCTGATCCAAGAACATAGCGATGTGCATCACTCCAGCCTACCTTTGGAACGGCCTGCCAGTCTGCGAGAATAGAGGCATGACTGTACACACTCACGTAGCAACTTTGCACACCAACCACGGCGCCATCAAGCTAAACCTTTTCGGTAGCCACGCACCTGTAACCGTAGCCAACTTCGTTGAGCTAGCCGACGGCACCAAGACCGGCAAGCCTTTCTACAACGGCGTAATCTTCCACCGCATCATCGACGGTTTCATGATCCAGGGCGGAGACCCAACCGGTACCGGTATGGGCGGCCCAGGCTACCAGTTCAACGACGAGCCTCACGGTGAACTTCACTACGACACCCCTTACAAGCTAGCAATGGCTAACGCCGGTGTTCGCGGAGGTCAGGGAACCAACGGTTCGCAGTTTTTTATCACCGTTGTTCCAACCGAATTCCTTTGGGGAAAGCACACCATCTTCGGTGAGGTTGCAGACGAAGTTAGCAAGAAGGTTGTCGACAAGATTGCCCAGGTTGCTACCGACCACAACGACCGTCCACTTGATGACGTAGTCATCGAGTCGGTTGAGATCGAAGCCGTCTAACTTTTATGAGTCAGTGGCGTAACTCGTTCTCTGGTCGTGGCAAGGTAACCAAGACGCTGATCGGTATCAACGTCGTTGTTTTCTTGGCGCAAACCACTTCTGGGAACGCAGTTACGGCACTGCTCGCACTCTATCCACCAAATGTGTGGGCAACACCGTGGACTCTGTTGACCACTGGTTTCGCGCATGCGTCGTGGATCCACTTGGCTCTAAACATGTATTCGCTATGGATTTTCGGCGAGGCTATCGAAAGCTATGTTGGCAATAAGAAGTTCTTGTGGCTCTACCTGTTGTCTATTCTCGGCGGATCGATTGCATTCGTTTTCGCTGATCCATCAGGGATCGCCGTTGGTGCGTCCGGCGGAGTATTCGGGCTAATGGGTGCCTATTTCATCATTATGCGAGCTCTTGGTTTCCGCTCGTCACAAATGCTCGTGCTTATCGCACTAAACGTTGTTATGGGTTTTGTGAACCCAGGAATCGCAATTTCGGCTCACATCGGCGGCTTGGCTGCCGGTGGCGCAGTCGCTTGGTATTACACCAAGCTCAAGAAGTAATTACTTCCAGCGAGTGGTCATGAAGAAGCCGACCATGAGTAGGCCGAATCCAACCACGATGTTTCCGTTGCCAAGGTTTAGAACTGGCAGAATCTTGTCCCAGCCAGAACCTAGAGGCCAAACCATCGACGAAATGTAGAAGGTGAGGATCCAAATTAGGCCAAGTAGCATGAAGCCAAACATGACCGGCTTGAACCAAACTGGGTTTGGCAAGTCATCGCGGTTCACCTTGGTCGGTTTTGGAGCCTTGACCTTTTTAGCTTTGATTGGTGCTTCATTCTTTTCAGACATGAAAGTAATTCTATTCGTAGAAGTTAGGCTTAACTTCTAATGACAAAAATCCTCGTTTTAGATAACTACGACAGTTTCGTTTACACGTTGAACGGATATCTGCAGCAGCTCGGTGCCAGCACCGAAGTTTTGCGCAACGACGTGGTTTCTGAGGGCGAATTACCAGAGCTTCTCGGCCGCTTTGATGCGGTTTTACTTTCACCCGGCCCTGGCACTCCTGCCGATGCGGGGCTTTCTATCCCAATCGTGAAGTTCGCTTTGGCGAATGACCTTCCGGTGTTTGGGGTTTGCCTAGGTCACCAGGCAATTGCCGAGGCGATGGGTGCAACCGTTCGCCAAGCCGACGAACTGATGCACGGCAAGACTTCGCTGGTGGAACACAACGATTCCCTGATTTTCGAGGGACTAAACCACCCGTTCACAGCAACCCGCTACCACTCGTTGGCGATTGTGCCATCGACGATGCCGGCCGACCTAGAGGTGACTGCCGAAACCATCAAGAGCGACACCAGTGCCGGTGGTGTGATTATGGGCGTGCGTCACACGTCGAAGCCAATTTACGGAGTGCAGTTCCACCCGGAGAGCGTGCTCACCGAGGGTGGCTACCAAATGCTTGGCAACTGGCTGGAGTCGATCGGACTTGCCGGTGCTGCCGCTAAGTCGAAGACCCTTAGCCCGCTAATTAGTTAGCGTTACAGGACACGTACAGGGTGATGGTTGAACCCTGCTTGGTGGTTCCTGCAGGAATCGACTGACCCAAAACGGTTGAACCCAGTGGTGGGTTGTTCGCACAGCCAACCTCTTGAGTGCCGATCAAAACCTTTAGACCGCCGCTGGCGCCACTTAGCTGGTTCTTGGCCTGGTTGATGTTCATGCTCGAAACGTCTGGCACGTCTACTTTGCCGTTCGAGATGATCAGGTCAACCATAGAACCACCAGCGGCGTAGGTGCCGACTTCTGGGGTGCTCTGAATGACCTTGCCGAGCGCAACAGTTGGGCTGGTGCCAGGGGTGATGGTGCCTAGCTGTAATCCGGCTGCGGTAAGCGCGTCCTTGGCTTGCGCCTCGGTTAGACCGATCAACGATGGAACTGCAACCTGAGAAGGACCGCTGGAAACGGTCAGCTCAATGTTGGAACCCTTTTCGGCCTGCTCTCCAGCCGGCGGATTGGTGCTGATGATGGTGTCGAGGAACACGGTGTCACTCGGTGCCTTCACTTCACTAACAGTGAAACCCAATGCTTCAAGGGCAGCAGTGGCTTCTGGAACCGTCTTACCAGTTACGTCGACCACGGCGACCTTGTTGTTGGAAGGTAGCTCGACATTGATTTTCGCGAAGCCAACCAGGTAAATCAAAAGGCCGACGACCACCACGACTAGAGCCGAACCGAAGCCCCAAGCGAGACCAACTAGTTTCTGGTTCTTCGGCGTCAGTTCAGCCTTTACGGTGGTGTCAACAATTTCTGGTTCGAAGTCCATGCCAAGTTTGGTGAACGGGTTGGTTACCGGCTTTTCAACTGGCTCTTCTTCAGTGAGTGAACCCAGAAGTTCGTCGAATGGATCTGCTTCTGCAGCCGGGATAACCACTGTTTCCAGCGCTTCAGCGGGAGTTCCGTCCAATAGGTCGTCGAAAGCGACCGGGGCAGCAGGCTCGTGCTCAATCGGTGCCAAGGCAGCGCTCAGAAGGTGCTCGCGGAATTGCTCGGCGCTCTGGTAGCGGTCGTTTCGATCCTTGGCAAGTGCGTGAAGAACCACTTCGTCCAGGGCTTTCGAAATGTCCGAGTTGTGAGCTGATGGCGGAGTGACTTCTTCACTCACGTGCTGGTAAGCCACCGAAACGGCGCTCTCGCCGACAAACGGAGGGCGACCGGCAAGCATTTCGTAAAGCAATACGCCGGTTGAG
>JBEDKG010000074.1:0-7576 GCA_041172205.1 Actinomycetota bacterium
CGCCCATTAAAGCGGCACGCGAGCTGGGTTTAGAACGTCGTGAGACAGTTCGGTCTCTATCCTCTGCGCGCGCAGGAAATTTGAGAAGACCTATCCCTAGTACGAGAGGACCGGGATGGACGAACCTCTGGTGTGTCAGTTGTTCCGCCAGGAGCACCGCTGATTAGCTACGTTCGGGATAGATAACCGCTGAAAGCATCTAAGCGGGAAGCTAGCTTCAAGATGAGATTTCCATGACTTCGGTCGAGAGGCCCGCAGCTAGATTACTGCGTTGATAGGCTGGATGTGGAAGACGGGACTAAAGACCGTCGGAGCTGACCAGTACTAATAGGCCGATTATTTGATAACACTTTTGCTTGCGTCCACTATGTGGTTCCCGAGGTATGGTCGGGAATCGCGACAATAATTACGTTCGTGTCAACGATTCACATAACTCAATAGTGTTTCGGCGGCCATAGCGGTAGGGAAACGCCCGGTTACATTCCGAACCCGGAAGCTAAGACTACCAGCGCCGATGGTACTGCAAGGGGGACCTTGTGGGAGAGTAGGACACCGCCGGACTTAATTTGCGAAAATGGCCACCTTTTTAAGGTGGCCATTTTTGTTTTAACTAGCATTTTGAAGGAGCTGCAATGGCAGATCAGGACAGAAACAGACCAAACGGTCGACCAGAACGCGGAAGCGGCGGTCGTCCTGGAGGTTCTGGCCGACCTAATTCGGGTGGTCGTCCTGGTGGTCGTACCGGCGGACCTCGCCGAGATGACCGCGATGCCAAACCGGCACGTCCCGCCTGGCAAGAACGAGTTGCTAATAACCCAGATCAGGCTTACACCAAGCCAAAGGCACCACCAATTCCGGATGAGATTACCTCTTTCGACCTTCCAACTCCACTTCGTGTGCAGTTGAAAACTCTTACCGAAGAGAATGCCGAGCAGGTTGCCAGACACCTTGCCATGGTTCGCATTTTGATCGACCAAGACCCGGCTCTAGCCCTAGAACACGCTAAATCAGCTGCTTCTCGAGCTGGTCGTATCGCATTCATTCGCGAGACTCTCGGTGTCACGGCTTATACCGCAGGCGATTATTCGCTCGCACTTCGTGAGCTTTTGGCACATCGTCGTGCCACCGGCTCTCAGGACCAACTTCCGCTCATTGTTGATAGTGAACGTGGTCTCGAGCGCCCCCAAAAGGCTTTGGATGAGGGTCGTTCAGTTGACCGCAACACCTTGGAGCCTTCGGTTCGCGTGAACCTTGCTATTGCTCTTTCGGGAGCGAGGCTAGACCTTGGTCAAAATGATTTGGCGTTGGCTGAGCTGGAGATTCGCGAACTCGACCCTGCTCGTGTTTATGAGTACTCGGTTCCTCTGTTCTGGGCCTACTCAGATACCTTAGAGATTCTTGGTCGAGATGCCGAAGCGAAGCGCTGGGCCGACCTAGCGGTTCGAGCCGAAAAGGCTCTAAACCCTGAAATCACGGGTGACCAAGAAGCAATCTCGGTCATTGAAGAGATTGAAATCCCGCTACGCCGCGATGAACAACGTGAACTCGATGAGCAGCGTGAAGGTGGCGAGGCCAAGCGTTTTGAGAAGCGCGATGACCGCGACCGTCCACGTCGTGATGAGCGTCGTGACGACGATCGTCCTAGACGTGACGTTTCTGAAGAACGCTCACCAGAACGCGGATCAGACGAACAGCCGGTAATCGAACTGGACTTCGGCGACGGTCGACCATCCACTAGAAAGCCTCGAAACGAGGATCGGGGTCCTCGTCGTGGCTAAGTCACTTATCGAAGGTTATGACGCACTCTTCGCAGACCTAGACGGTGTTGTTTACGAGGGTGGTAAGGCCATCGAACATGCGGTGGAAACCCTGTCTACGTTGGGTGGAAAAGGCTTTCCGATAGGCTATGTGACCAATAATTCTTCAAGAAAACCACAGACTATTGCCGACCAAATTGCTGGCTATGGCATCTCAGTTACCGCTGAACAGGTCGTTTCGAGCGGTCAGACCGGTGTGGAGCTACTCAAGACTCTGGTTCCTGCTGGCGCCAAAGTTTTGGTAGTTGGAGGCGAAGGTCTTCGCACTTACACCGAGGTCGGTGGTTTTGAGTTAGTCGAGGACTCGACCCAGAAACCCGACGCCGTGATTCAAGGGTTTTCTCCAGATGTTAGTTGGAAACACCTTGCCGAGGCCGCCTATTCGATTCAGAATGGTGCCAAGTGGGTTGCAACCAATCAGGACTGGACCATCCCGCAGGAGCGAGGAATTGCCCCCGGAAATGGCACTTTGGTTTCAGCCGTGCACACTGCTGTAGGCCAACTACCTTTGGTGGCAGGTAAGCCCGAGGTGGCGATCTTCGAGACCGCTAAAAAGAGATTTAACGTAACGCGTCCACTATTTGTAGGAGACCGCATTGACACCGATATTCTCGGTGCCAATCGCGCAGGCATGGACTCCGTCCTGGTTTTAACCGGGATTAGCCAGCCCAAGGAACTTTTGGCAACTAAAGAAGATTCCAGGCCAAGCTTTGTAATCAGTGACCTTCGTGAACTTCTAACGACTTATGTTCAGCCAAAGAAAACAAAGTTCGGGTATTCGCTAAGAAGCGCCGAAGTTGAATTGCTAGGCAACAAGGTTCGAGTAGTGTCTGGCGACCCAAAGAGCATCGACGTTTTACGCTGCGCCTGCGCAGTGATCTGGAACGCCGGCGTTCCAATCCATGGTCTCGATGTTGAAACCTCGATTTACGAATAGGCTAGAAGCATTATGTCTAACGAAATCGTCGAAGCTGTAGCCAGCGAATTGGCTCGAATTGCTCAGTTGCCAACAACCGAGCAACCAGCCGCTTACTCACAGTTGCAACAGAAGTTGCAGCAGGTACTCGACGGTCAACCTTGGTCAGAGTAGACATTGCGCTGGCGGAAGCCGGCCTAGCCAGATCTCGCAACCAGGCTGCCGCTTTGGTTGAATCTAACCGCGTTTTCATCAATGGCCGCGCTGCGCGGAAGGCATCACAGGATGTTCCAGAAGGCGCCAAACTTGTGGTCCTTGACGCGGTTGACTATGTTTCCAGAGCTGGGCACAAACTTGCCAAAGCCCTAGATAAATTCGGCGGAATCGACGTAACCGGTAAGCAGGCTTTAGATGTTGGAGCTTCGACCGGAGGCTTCACCGATGTTTTGCTTCGTAGAGGAGCCGAGCATGTCGTGGCAATCGATGTTGGCCATGACCAGATTGTTCCTGAACTTAGAACCAACCCTCGCGTTACCAGCATCGAGGGCTATAACGCTCGCGAACTAAGCCCTGAGTCGCTGAAGTCAGTATTGGGAAGACCCGCGCCAAAATTTGAAATTGTGGTCGCCGATCTTTCCTTTATTTCACTGACCCTGGTACTTGATGGCATGGTTTCGGTTGCACCTAACGCCGACTACGTGCTGTTGGTAAAGCCTCAGTTTGAAGCTGGTAAAACTTCACTGAATGCGCACGGTATAGTGACCGACCACCGCGCACGCGCAGCCGCAATTGAGCAGGTGGCGCTTCACGCCGAAAAACTTGGACTCAAAATCGTAGACATGGTGAAATCTGAATTGCCAGGCACTCATGGAAACATTGAGTACGTCCTGTGGATGAGTACAAAACAGGGCGAATATCTATCACAATGGAATGAGCGAGTAGCAGCACTTACCAAGGAGTCGAAATGAGTGAACGTTTAGTTCTTATCGTTTCGCACACGCGTCGTAATGACGCCCTTAGTGCAGCCAGTCAAGTCATCACGCAGCTTATCTCGGCAGGTGTAACGCCGGTGTTCCCGGAAACCGAGTTGGATGAACATCGCAACTACGCCAAAGCCAACGGCAGTTCGGAACTTGAACTGGCTAACCTAAAGGTTTTGGGTAAAGACTGCTCGATCGCTGAGCTCGAGTTGGTAATTGTTCTCGGTGGCGATGGCACAATTTTGAAGGCTGCCGAGTTGGTTCGCGATGCCGCCACTCCGCTGCTTGGAATTAACCTGGGACACGTTGGCTTCCTTGCCGAAAGCGAACGCGATGGCCTAGACGACGCCGTGAAGCGTGTGGTTGCAAAGGATTATCTAATCAAAGAGCGCCTCACCCTCGATGTCGGTGTTTACGTCGATGGCGTCGAAGTCTTTAGAACCTGGGCGCTAAACGAAGTGACCATCGAGAAGAGCTCAACCGAGAAAATGCTTGAGGTAGTTCTTGAGATAGATCGAAAGCCGCTTACCAGCTTTGGCTGCGACGGCGTCATTATCGGAACTCCAACCGGTTCAACCGCATACGCTTTCTCGGCAGGTGGTCCTATTGTCTGGCCGTCGGTTGAAGCGATCACGGTGGTACCAATCAGCGCCCACGCACTTTTCGCTCGTCCATTGGTTGTTAGCCCACGTGCCGAAATTGCGGTTGAAGTTCTTCAGCGAAGCAATGGCTCTGGTGTTCTTTGGGCCGATGGCCGTCGCACTTGGCACCTACCTCCTGGCGCTCGTGTAGAAGCTCGTAAATCCACCGTGTCGGTTCGTCTTGCTAGGTTCCGTCAGGGGCCATTTAACGAACGACTCGTGAAAAAGTTCAATCTCCCAGTCGATGGCTGGAGAGGCCCGGTCGAAGGTAGCTAACTTGATCGAAGAAATTTCCATTCGCGACCTAGGTGTTATTGCCGAGGCTAAGTTGCAGCTCGGTCCTGGTCTTACCGTTTTGACGGGTGAAACCGGCGCAGGAAAGACCATGGTGCTTACCGCGCTCGGTCTGTTACTGGGCGAGCGCTCGGACAGTTCTGCAATCCGCCAGGGTCAGGAGCAAGCCTTCGTTGAAGGCCGTTGGATGGTTCCAAACCACACTGCTGCAGCCGAGATTGTGTCAGCCGCTGGTGGCCAGATCGACAATGGTGAACTGATTGTGAACCGCACAGTTGCCCGCGACGGACGTAATCGTTCAGCAGTTGGGGGAGTCTCGGCGCCGGTTGCAGTCCTAGCCAGTTTGGGTGAAAAGCTCGTTGCCGTCCATGGACAATCTGATCAGATTCGACTCAAGTCTGCTGT
The DNA here is from genome assembly GCA_041172205.1 of Actinomycetota bacterium. GTDB lineage: Bacteria > Actinomycetota > Actinomycetes > Actinomycetales > Microbacteriaceae > Rhodoluna. The sequence continues at coordinate 5,054 of JBEDKG010000074.1, forward strand.
AGCGCAGCGTGAAGCTCTCGACCAATTTTCGGGAGTTGCCGAACTCCTTCAGAACTACCGCGAGGCTTTCGAAAACTGGAAGTCGATTCAACAACGTCTACAGGAGTTGAAGGAAGCATCACTTACTCGCGAAGCCGAACTTCAATCCCTGCGAGAAGCCGTTGACGAATTAGATCGCCTCGAACCAAAGGCCGGCGAAGACGATGAACTGTCTGAAAAGGCTCAGCGCCTAACTCACAGCGAAGAACTTCGAATTGCGGCTTCTGAAGCTCACGAAATGCTTTCTAGCGAAAACGATGTCGACGATGCCATTGCGATGGTTGGTAAGGCGAGAAGGGTTCTCGAGTCGGCCTCTGCACACGACCCAGAATTGGGAAAGATCGCTGACAGCCTTCGCGAACTTGGGTTTCAACTGGGTGAAAATGCGGCGCTTTTGAGCGGTTACCTGGCATCTCAGGAGGCCGGCGGTGCTTCAGAATTGGAAAGAATTCAGCAGCGTCGAGCGGAGCTAACCGCGGCTATGCGAAAGTTCGGCCCAAGCCTCGAAGAAGTAATTGCGTTTCACGAGAGCGCTACCAAGCGACTTCTAGACCTTGACTCCTCCGATGAGCAAATTGAAAAGCTTGAGGTAGAAGTTGCCGGGATTTTTGCCCAGGTCGAAGATTTGGCCGGTCAGATTACCGCTGTACGTAAGCATGCTGCGCTTCGCCTAGAGCAGGCGGTTACCGAGGAACTGAAGACTTTGGCCATGGGCGGAGCAACGCTCGTGGTTACCGTGACCGAATCAACCGACTATCAGGCACACGGCGTAGACCAGGTCAGCATCCAATTGGCTGCCTACCCTGGTGCCGAACCACGACCGATTGGCAAGGGCGCCTCTGGTGGTGAGCTTTCCAGAATCATGTTGGCGATAGAGGTTGTGCTGGCTCGTACCGAGCAGGCCCTTACCTTTATCTTCGACGAGGTGGACGCCGGCGTCGGTGGCGCCGCCGCAATCGAGGTGGGTCGCAGGCTCGCTCAACTTGCGAAAGTGGCACAGGTGATTGTGGTTACGCACCTTGGCCAGGTTGCGGCCTTCGCCAATCAGCACCTAAGAGTTTTGAAAACCGTCGGCGATCAGTACACCGCATCTGATGTGGTAACCCTCCACGGCGAAGACCGGGTAGAGGAAATCGCCAGAATGCTCAGCGGTATGGCCGAAAGCGACACCTCAAAGGCCAGCGCTCGCGAACTTATGGTTCGCGCCAGCGAATTCGTAAATCAGTAAATAAAGTTTCTCGAATGTCCTGCCTGTCGCGTCTTGGCAGGTCTCGGTCTTGATAAACTTTTAATCCATGGCAGACACGCAGAACCATGGAATTGTTCGACACATCTTCGTAACCGGAGGTGTCGCTTCCTCACTTGGAAAAGGTCTGACCGCAGCCAGTCTCGGTAATCTACTAACCGCGCGTGGCCTTCGAGTTGTAATGCAGAAACTCGACCCATACCTAAACGTTGACCCAGGCACCATGAACCCGTTCCAGCACGGTGAAGTTTTCGTTACCGAAGACGGTGCCGAGACTGACCTTGACATCGGTCACTACGAGCGTTTCCTAGACATCGAGCTAGCTCAGTCGGCCAACGTAACCACCGGCCAGATTTATTCTCGAGTAATCTCCCGTGAGCGTGCCGGTGAGTACCTCGGCGACACCGTCCAGGTAATTCCTCACATCACCGACGAGATTCAGCGTCGCATGCGTTTGCAGGCCACCGAATCGCCAGCACCAGATGTGATCATCACCGAAATTGGTGGAACCGTGGGCGACATTGAGTCGCAGCCGTTCCTTGAAGCTGCTCGTCAGCTTCGCCACCAGGTTGGTCGCGACAACGTTTTCTTCGTTCACGTTTCGCTTGTGCCGTACATCGGACCATCAGGTGAACTGAAGACCAAGCCAACCCAGCACTCGGTGGCCATGCTTCGCAGCATCGGTATTCAGCCGGACGCAATCGTACTTCGCAGCGACCGCGAACTTCCTGAAGGTATCAAGAAGAAGATTGCACTCATGTGTGACGTTGAGTACGAGGCCGTAATCAACGCCGCCGACGCATCGAGCATCTACGACATCCCGACAGTACTGAACAGCCAGGGTCTTGACTCATACATCGCCAAGAAGGTTTCACTTCCGGTTGGTGAAGTTGATTGGACTCGTTGGAACAGCGTTCTGGACGCGGTTCACAACCCTAAGCGCGAGGTAAAGATTGCACTTGTCGGTAAGTACATCGACCTGCCAGATGCTTACCTGTCGGTAACTGAAGCTCTACGCGCCGGTGCATTCGCCAACCAAACCAAACTTCACATCAAGTGGGTTCCATCAGACACCTGTGAGACCGAAGAGGGCGCCAAGGAACAGCTCGGCGATGTTGATGCCATTTGTGTTCCTGGAGGCTTTGGTGTTCGCGGTATCGAAGGCAAGCTTGGCGCTCTAAAGTTTGCTCGCGAAAACAAGATTCCAACCCTTGGTCTATGTCTTGGCCTCCAGTGCA
>JBEDKG010000075.1:0-3889 GCA_041172205.1 Actinomycetota bacterium
CGAACCAATTCTGCAAATTTGAGACCAGGGGTTTGGGTATTAGATTCAAGCGCTTGGAAAAGATGTGCCTTTTCAACACGAACGGAACGCTTGGGAACGGCGTTATCTAATAACTCGCCTAGGCTGCAACATTGCCTAACCGCCACAGCTTTCAAAAGTTGGTAAACATGAGGCTTAAGAACTGCAATGTTAGAAACGACCGAACTGATCGAACTTAACTTGCCTGGGAATTCCCTTACGTTGTCAAGCGCAACGACGAATCCTTCTTTAGATTGACCAGCGAAGGGAACCTTCACGCGGCATCCGACTTGAACCGATGCGACTAAATCTTGAGGAACGATATACTCGAACTCTCGATCTAGCGCTGGTAGTGGGGATTGAAAGACAACCCGAGCGTAAATCTCGGCAGTCATCTTTACGACCTGAGGGCTTTTTGAAGCTCGCCTACGCGGTCGGTCTTCTCCCAGGTAAAGTCAGGAAGTTCACGACCGAAGTGGCCGTAGGAAGCCGTCTGGGCGTAAATCGGGCGAAGTAGGTCGAGATCGTTAATGATGGCCTTAGGGCGAAGATCAAAAACACTCAAGACCGCTTTAGTAATCGCTGATAGCGAGTATTTTTCAGTCCCGAAAGTCTCAACGTAGAGACCGACTGGGTTTGCCTTACCGATTGCATAGGCAACTTGAACCTCGGCACGATCGGCAAAGCCAGCAGCAACGATGTTCTTTGCCACCCATCGCATTGCATACGCAGCCGAACGGTCAACTTTTGAAGGGTCTTTACCAGAGAAAGCGCCGCCACCGTGACGAGCAGCCCCACCGTAAGTGTCAACGATAATCTTGCGACCGGTTAGGCCAGCATCTCCCATTGGGCCACCGATTTCAAACCGGCCGGTGGGATTGATAAGTGCAGAGTAGTTTTCAAAATCAAAACCGCTCGCAGTCAGAATCGGCTCGATGACGAAGTTCTGCATGTCAGTTCTCAACTGCTCGGTTGAAACCGAAGGATGGTGCTGAGTTGAGAGCACAACAGTCTCAATTGTCTTCGGAACTGAACCCTCGAAACCCATAGTGACCTGAGTTTTACCGTCTGGGCGAAGGTATTCGAAAACACCTTCCTTGCGAACTTCAGCCAACTTGGCACTCAATTGATGCGCCAACCAAATTGCGGCAGGCATTAGAACTGGGGTTTCATTACTGGCGTAGCCGAACATGATTCCCTGGTCACCAGCGCCCTGTGCATCCAAGTCTTCGCTTGAGTTACCCTCACGAACTTCGAAGCCGCTATCTACGCCTTGAGCGATGTCGGGGCTCTGTTCACCAATTGAAACGCTGATGCCGCAACTGTTTCCATCGAACCCGATGTCTGAGCTGGTGTAGCCGATGGCGTTTACTCGATCGCGAACAAGCTTAGGAATCTCGACGTAGGTTTCCGTGGTGATTTCACCAGCAACGTGAACAAGACCGGTCGTGACCATAGTTTCCACGGCCACACGTGCAGCCGGGTCTGAAGCCAGAATGGCATCAAGGATGGTGTCACTGATTTGGTCACAAACCTTGTCAGGGTGACCTTCGGTAACGGATTCAGAGGTGAAGTAGCGTAATTCAGACATTGGTCTAAGTATATTCGCCTATAAGACATCTACTGACTGATAGCGTCAAAGATCGCCTTTGCGATAAATCGCTTAGGTCCGGAAATAGGTATTTCACCACTGGCGGTTACTAGGACGACATCGTTTGTATCCTGATCGAACGCCAGCGAATCAGATACTTCGTTTGCAACAACCAGATCGAGACCCTTTCGAGTCAACTTCCCTTTGGCAAGTTCAATGAGTTCTTTACCACTTTCGGTTTCTGCCGCAAAACCGACAACTTTCGCCTTTGGATTTATGGAGCGAACGCTTTTTGCCAACATTGAAATCACGTCGGGATTTTCGACTAACGAAAGGATGAGCTGAGAGCCGCTCTCACTTTTCTTGACCTTCTTAGTACTAGGCGCAGAAATTCGGAAGTCTGAAACGGCAGCTGGCATAACTACGATGTCGAAGTCGGAGCCCACATCACCTAGTGCCTGAACCAATTCATCGGTACTCGAAACGTTCTTAGTAGCTACTTCCGGTGAGTAATAAGCAAAGTTCGCCGCGACAAGTTGGACCGATGCACCGCGAGCAACAGCTTCCTCAACCAGGGCAATCCCCTGCTTGCCGGAAGAGCGATTACCAATAAAACGAACCGGATCAATTGCCTCTCGGGTTCCGCCAGCCACAATCAAGACCTTTTTACCAGCAAAGTCTTTAGCGACAACTTTGGAAAGGGCACTTTGAACAATGTATTCGGGGTCAGGTAAACGGCCGACACCGCTATCGGCTCCAGTTAATCTTCCGACCGCTGGATCAATCACGAGAATGCCACGACGCTTGAGAGTTTCAACGTTTGTGATGGTCGCCCCGTTCTGCCACATCTCAGTGTGCATCGCCGGTGCAATTACCAATGGTGCGGTAGACGCGAGAATAATGTTTCCGAGTAGGTCATCGGCAAGACCGCTAGCAGTCCTCGCCAGAAAACTTGCGGTTGCCGGTGCAACGATTATGAGTTCAGCCCATTTGGCAAGTTCGATGTGACGGACTTCTTCGACGTCGTCATATAGCTCGCTATGAACTGAGTTATGAGTTAGAGCTTCAAGAGTCGCGGCGCCAATGAACCTAAGAGCATTTGAAGTGGGAACGGCACGAACCTCGTGACCGGCTTCAACTAATCCGCGAATTACCTCAGCCGCTTTATAAGCGGCAACACCACCGGTTATTCCAACCAGTACGCGCATGATTTGTTAGACGGTAGCAGTCTTGACCAGTTTGTCCTGGTCGATTTCACGTAGCGCGATAGTTAGCGCCTTCTCGTCAACGGTGGCAGACACCAATGGGCCTACGTTGTTGAATAGGCTACCGGCCTGAAGTTCTGAGTAGTACTGGTTGATCTGACGCGCGCGGTTAGCAGCAAACATCACTAGTTCGTACTTTGAGCCAACCTTGGTTAGAAGGTTGTCGATGGAAGGCGAAACAATGCCGTGTAGCGGTTCGGTAGTCATGACATCAATTCTACGACTTGAGCGGCGCATTTAGCCACCTCATCGTTCACAACGGTGTGATCAAACCCGTTGGCTGCCGCCAATTCGACGACCGCTGTTTCAAGGCGCTTCTGCTGTTCCGCTGCATCTTCTGTTCCACGAGAACTTAAACGCCGAACAAGTTCGTCCCAGCTTGGTGGCATGATGAAAATTGTGAGAGCCTCAGGCATGGCAGCCTTGACTTGCTTAGCGCCCTGAATGTCAATTTCTAGGACTACGTTTTCACCTCTAGCAAGCGACTCTTCAACAGGCTTACGCGGTGTGCCGTACCTGTTTGACCCATGCACGGTCGCGTACTCCAAGAGTTCGTTGTTCACTATGGCCTCATCGAAACGTTCCTGAGTCCAAAAAAAGTAATCAACACCGTCGACTTCACCTGGTCGAGGTGAACGGGTGGTGGCTGAAATAGAAAGCTTGAACTCTGGATGCTCCGCCAGAATGTGGCGTACGACAGTACCCTTACCCACCGCAGTTGGGCCAGCGATAACAGCAAGTCTTGAAGTCATTTCTAAAGCCTACTTAGTTAGACCCATACGAAGTTCAGCGTTTGCTGCATTTATGGCATCGACGATTCCCGCGGGGCCGGCTTTCAAAACCGAACGAGAAACTGAGAATGCAACATTCTTAGCTAGCGAACCGTAAATTGCTCCAGCTTCAGAGAGGAGTGCGCCTTGAGCGCCGAATCCAGGGGCCAAAACCGGCACGTTCAAGATAGAGCTATCTATTCCGAACGAGGCCAAATCCAAAGTTGCCCCGACAACGGCTCCGT
>JBEDKG010000076.1:0-6025 GCA_041172205.1 Actinomycetota bacterium
GTTTACCTAGCCGACTCAGTCACCTGTGTCGCTGGTGGTCTCTTACACCACCGTTTCACCCTTACCGTTTGCACGGCGGTCTGTTTTCTGTGGCACTGTCTTGCGAGTTGCCTCGAGTGGGTGTTACCCACCACTTCACTCTGTGGAGCCCGGACGTTCCTCGTTATTGCTAACGCGATCGCCTAGTCAGCCCATCCGTGTTTAAGACTACCTGCTAGAGGTGCCCGGTGAAATTGGCAGTTACTAGTTCTGCGAAATCTTCACCCCAGTGGCGAATCACGCTAACCGAGCACGGTGCCACCTGAGGGCGCCAATATCCTGCTGGGCCGCCGTCCATTGCCAGGGTTATAAATCCGCGAATTGGCATCACGTGAGCGACTACAACGACGGTTTGTCCTCGATATTTTTCTAGGACAATTGCGCGAGCTTTCCGAATTCGAGCGTCGAACTCTTCGAGTGATTCGCCATTAGGTGGCGACTCAGTCCAGGATCCTCGCCAGCTCGAGAAAACCTCTGGCCACAGCTTTGCAACCTCTTCATTGGTGTGACCATCCCAGTCGCCAAATGAGATTTCACGTAGTGCCTCTTCGGTCTCCACGCTCACCCCAAGCGCCGAGGCAATGTGAGCCGCGGTTTCACGAGTGCGTTGCATTGGAGACGCAATAACTGCGGTTGGTTTTGGCAGGTGGCCAAATGCGCTCTCGGTTCCGAAACCGGCAATTAGCTTGGCCACAGCAGCTGCGTCCTGATGACCTAACTTGGAGAGGTTTGGGTCATCACCGGTTCCACCAGAAATTTTGTGGGCCTCGGTCAGTGCGGTGCGCCCGTGTCGGACTAAGACAATTGTGGTGAGCGGCTCGGTGACATCGCCTGGAGCTCTGATCGAGCTGGGGTTCACCGGGTTGAACTCAAGTGACTTGCTAGACGGAACCTCATCGAAAGCCAGGTGCCGAATCACATCGGTTTCGTTGTCCATGGCTTCATTGGCCAAAGCGTCGGCACGTGAATTCTGTTCTCTCGGAATCCAGACCCAGGTAACGTCTTTTCCGGCAACAAGTTTTTGAACTTCGATTCCCAAAACCTGCATGTCTGGGTGCTTAATCTTCCAGTTGCCAGACATCTGCTCGACTACCAGTTTGCTGTCCATACGTACGGTGATACGTGCCTGTGGGTTGTGTCTGAAGGCTTCGTTTAGTCCCGCAATTACAGCACGGTACTCGGCAACGTTGTTGGTGGCCACTCCCCCGAAGGTGGAAATTTCCGTGATGACTTTTCCGGTGGCACCATCGATAACTACAGCGCCAGACCCAGATGGTCCAGGGTTTCCTCGAGAACCACCATCGGCTTCGATAATCAGTTGATCAGAAGTCATCGAATAATCATCGCGTCGCAGTTTGGGCAAGTCGGTAGGTGCTCGGCTGGCTCGGCCATCATCGCTTCAAACTGAACTGCGTTGATCGAGAGTCGACAGGCCGAACAATCACGCCCAAGGGTTTGTGCAACAGCAATACCCCTCGAAGCCTTGCGAACATAGAGTTTCTGAAGTTCCTCTTCCAACTTTTCGAATGCGGCGTTTCGTTTATCGTTCAGTTCGCTCAGTTGCGCCTTGAGAGTCATGGTTTGACCTTGCTGTTTGGAAAGCTCGGCTTCCAGTTCGAGGTTTAGAGCAGCTCGTTGCTGAGCGATCTTTTCAATCTCGTCTTTGGCAACCTCAAGCGATTCCATTAGTGAAAGTTCAGAGTCTTCAAGCGCCGAAAGTCGAGCCTTCAAACTCTCCAACTCCTGATTCACAGCCTTTTGTTCTCGTTCACTGGAAACCTGTTTCGCCTTATCAAGGTCTCGAGCAATACGCTGCTCAACTAACTCCACGTCGGAAGCAATTTTCTTGATTTCGCCAGACAAGTTTTCCGAATTGGCGTGCGCCTGCAAAAGATTCTCTGAAGTCGAAAGCAATTTGGTGCGAAGTGTGTCAATCACATCGCTGCGCTCGGCATTGTCTAATTCAACTCCGGTTCGAGCAATCGAAAGGTCAAGTTTCGAAACTTCTAGTAGGAGTTCTTGTTGTGTTGCACTGGCAATGATCATTTCAGTTCACCTCTAGGGTCCATGGATCGGTTTTGGTTGTTGAAGCCACTGGCTCAACGCCCTTGATTTGGGCTAATTTTGCTACGGCACCTGGAACCCAAAGGGACTCAGCAGCCCAGTGCGCAACGTCTACAAGGGCTAGTGGCCCTTGTGCTCTGGGAGTTGAAATGGCATCAAGCGCCGGATGATGGCGAAGGTCGCTGGTGACGTAAACGTCTGCTTTGGAAGCTAAAACTACTGGCAGGAAAGAATCCCCGGCTCCGCTACAAATCGCAACGCACTTGACCAACCGGTCAGCCTTGCCGGCGAATGCCACCTTGCGCGCGGTGCCAGGTAAATTGCTTGAAACGAGCTTGGCAAAGTCCTCCAGCGTGATCGCTTCAGGCAGGTTTCCAACGCAACCGTGACCGAAACCTCCATCGGTTGGAATCAAAGGTTTCAAATCTTTCAGACCAAAGGCGGCGGCCATCAGGGAAGAGGCGCCGTCGCTTTGGACATCGGCGTTGGTGTGAGCTGTGAAAAGTGAGATTGAGTTCTTGATTAACTTCGTGATCAAAGAACCTTTAAGTTTTTCATCGGTAACTGACTCAACCGGTTTCAACAAAAGCGGATGATGAGTCACGATCAGGTTTGCTTCGACCGCGATGGCTTCTTCGATAACGTCATCGGTTAGGTCAACCGCAACTAGAACCTTTTTGATTTGTTCCGCGTTCGAGCCAACCTGCAGCCCAACGCTATCCCAGTCATCGGCATGCGACTGCGGCCAGATTGACTCAAGTTCCTCAATGAGTTCTGATAGCTGAATCACTAATCAACCACGACGTCGAGAAGGTCAAACCGGCGGTCTTCAACCTGCTTGGTCTCGCGTTGCTGTCGAAGCACCCTTGGGAAACCGGTTGCCAGCGTGTAGACCACGGCAACCAGAACGGTCAGAAGTGCGGCTACGTCGAAGCGCACCGAAATGCCCGTCGAAGCAGTCAGGAAGCCCAGCCAGTTCATTGAGCCAATTGGCTGAGCCACTGCAAAACCGGCTGCCGTTGAAATCAAGAACCCGATTGCAGCAATCCAGTTGACCGACCCGTAGAAACCGTAGCTACGAGTCAGCGATGCGTCGTGGTAAGCACCGCGTCGCATCAGTGTCTCGGTGAGAATCATTCCAATCCATGCAGCTGCTGGAATAAGCAGCAATGCAGTAAGCGAAAGGTTGATTGCGATTGCGTTTGGCAGAAGCAAAGCCTCCGTTGCCAGCGCAACGATGAAAAGCACAGACACCAATGTGGCTAGTCCAAAGCCGATGTGGTTGGTGCCCAAGGTCTTTAGTACCTCGATCAATTTGGAAACGCCAATAAAGATCACCGCGATAATCGCGAGGATCGCCGAGTCAACCAAGATTGTCGGTGCAACAGTGCCGCCAACTGATAGCAGGAACTCGATTACCTGCGAAGCATCTTTGTAACTGTGACCATTTAGTAGAGCTGCCATGTGACCGTAGGCCAGCAGCGGAAGAAGGAAGCCGAAAATAAAGATCGGCCAGGTGAGCGATTTGGTTTTTGCTCCCCATGAAGCTGCAGCAACTGATTCGCCATCAAGACCATAGGAGAAGACGCTCATCACAACCGCAAAAATCGGTGCAACCAAGATGAACTTGTCGGCTTGGAAAACGCCAGCCAAATTTAGGTAGTCGATGCCGGTGACAGTCAATCCAGCGAATGCTAGGAAGGCAAGCAGCAACAAGCCACCGAGAGAAATCTTCAGCCATCTGGCGAAAGATCCGCCAAAGATTGCCAGCACGCTGGCAACGGTAACGATTACAACCGCAACCACAGCTTCCATCTTCACTTCAAATGTGCCGATTGAAAAAAGAGTTTCATCGAATGCTGGCAAACCAACCACTGTGTTGTTCAGAAGTTTTGAACTCGCAAGCGAGATCGAAGAAAGGTTGGTCAGACCAACCACCAAAAGAACTATGCCAGGCAGGATTGCTCCGAAGACTCCAAAGGTAGCCCTCGAGGCCACCGCGAGTCCGCGCTTAGTACGTCTGGCCGTGACCAGACCAAATACGTTCACCTTGACCCCGACCAAGACGCCGACGAGGCCGGCCAGCATTGACGTCACGAAGTTAAGACCAGATAGGGCTGCAAAGGCAGCTGCGACAGCAGGCGCCAGAATACCCACTCCGAGAATCCAGTTAGCTGCTGAAACCAATCGGAAACCACGAACGACCGGTGCTGGAATTTCTTCGAGCGACACTGGCGCTGGTTCTTCTGCCTGAATTGGCTCAGGCTCCGATTCAGACTCGGTCGCAGTTTCGACCTCGAGAAGTTCCTCGAACTCTTCGGCAGCTTCCTCGGCCGAACCAAGCTCAGGTATTTGTGGTTCCTCCACTACTGGCGCAACGGGTATTTCCACAATCGGTTCAGGAGATGCATTGAAGACCGGATACTCAGGTACCGGCGGAACAAGCGGCAAAGGCTCGAGTCCACGCTTGGCTCGATCTAAATTCTGAATGGCTATAGCAGCTCGAGGGTCAGTCGATTCGTGCATTTTTTCAAGCCAGGCATCGGTGGCACGGTTATCTTCGTCGCGGAGCTGAGTTTGTTCTTCTAAGAAATCCATCGCGGCCAGCATGCCCGCTTCATCAGCAGTGGCTGCGCCTAATCGTTGACTGATTTCTTGATCAGTAAGAGATTTGCGCGCTGGGGGCGTGAATTCACTTTGGTCCATGACAAAAATAATACCCGCGCATCAAGAATTACTTCTGATGCGCGGGTACCTATTTGTGGGCCCTACCGGGCTCGAACCGATGACATCCACGGTGTAAGCGTGGCGCTCTACCAACTGAGCTAAAGGCCCAACAAGGAACAAGAATACGCAAACGAGGGCAGTTGGCGCAAATCCTTGACCAAATTAGTTGAGAGTGGCTAGTGCCTTCTCATACTCGTCCAGCGAACGGGCTTGACCAGGAGCGGTGACAAACTTTGCAACCAGTTCGCCGTCTTTGTTGATCACAAAAGTGGCTCGGTTAGAAATGCCGCTGTCTTCTAGGAAGACTCCGTATTCCTTGGCGACTCCACCGTGTGGCCAGAAGTCAGCGAGAACAGAGAACTTGTAGCCCTCGTGCTCGGCGAACTGCTTCTGCACAAACTTTGAGTCAACTGAAACGGCAAGCAGTTCCACATCGGCGCGGTCGAACTGGGCGAAGTTGTCGCGAAGTTCGCAGAGTTCACCGGTGCAAATTCCAGAGAAACTTAGCGGGTAAAAAACTAGAACTACGTTTTTCTTGCCCTTGAACTCGGAAAGTGTCACGGTCTCACCAAACTGGTTGACCAAGCTGAAATCTGGGGCCTGGTCGCCGATGATCAAAGTCATTTATTGCTCCTAAAGAATTTCGGGTGATTTGGATACTCTAAGCGCGGGTAAGGTGCTTTTCATTCCCATTTTCACGCATAGACTTAAGAAGCCTTTACCAAGGTGACAAAGTTGTCCTTTTACAAATCCCCCACGAAAGGGTGTATTCGGTGTCTCTGAACAACAACGACGCTTACGCAGTTCACAATCCTGACCAGGACCCTGAAGAAACTCGCGAATGGCTGGAATCGCTTGACGCTGTGGCTCGAGTCCACGGTCGCGGTCGCGCACGTGAAATCATGCTCAACCTATTGCGTCGATCACACGAACTTCAGTTGAACGTACCAATCGTTCCAACCACCGACTACCTAAACACCATCGCTCCTGAGAACGAGCCAGAATTCCCTGGTGACGAAACAGTTGAGCGCACTTACCGCGCTTGGATGCGTTGGAATGCTGCCATGTTGGTACACCGAGCCCAGCGTCCTGGCGTTGGTGTTGGTGGCCACATCTCTACCTTCGCTTCTAGCGCATCGCTTTACGAAGTCGGTTTCAACCACTTCTTCAAGGGTGCCGATCACCCATCTGGCGG
>JBEDKG010000077.1:0-2963 GCA_041172205.1 Actinomycetota bacterium
ACCGCATCTAGTGAGACCCGGGTCGACCCCAAGAATCACTCGTGACATTAGTCCTGCTCGATCTCAGCGAGAACTTCTGGTGACATGTCGAAGTTCGAATAGATGTTCTGTACATCGTCTAAGTCTTCAAGCGCGTCAATCAGGCTAATAACCTTGCGTGCGGTTGGTGCATCGACCTGCACCTGCATAGAAGGAACGAATTCAACATCGGCTGCTTCATAGTCGATGTTGGCAGCCTGAAGTGCGGTTCGCACTGCAACCATGTCAGACGGGTCTGTAGTCAGAACCAGGACCTCGCCGCGGTCTTCGACGTCTTCGATGCCAGCTTCCAATGCGGCTGCCAAGACTGCGTCCTCGGTAACAACGTCCGACTTATTTACCGTGACAACACCTTTACGGCTGAACATAAAGTTCACCGAGCCAATGTCGGCCATGGTGCCGCCATTGCGAGTTACGCCGAGACGTACTTCCGCTGCTGCGCGATTCTTGTTGTCGGTAAGACATTCGATGAGAATGGCAATACCGTTTGGCCCATATGCCTCGTACATGATCGTGGTGTACTCAACCGCATCTGCACCCACACCAGACCCACGCTTAATAGCGCGTTCGATATTGTCGTTTGGGAGTGAAGACTTGCGACCCTTCTGAATTGCATCGTAAAGGGTTGGGTTACCTTCAATGTCGGGTCCGCCAAGGCGGGCTGCCACTTCAATGTTCTTGATAAGTTTTGCAAAAAGCTTCGCGCGACGACCGTCGATTACAGCTTTTTTGTGTTTGGTTGTAGCCCATTTGGAGTGGCCAGACATGATTCTCCCGAAGATGCTTTTGGTTTACAAGAAGTCTAATTGTTTAGGCGCAAACAAGTGCGTCATAGAAGTATCTGTGAATTCGGTCTTCGCCGGTTACCTCTGGATGAAAGCTGATTCCAAGCCGGTTACCTTGAACCACGCCTACTACTCGCCCATCCTCAAGACTGGCAACCACCTGAGCACTCGCGCCAACCTTGGTGATTAAGGGCGCTCGAATAAACGCCGCATGCACATGATCAGGAATCCCGGTGAAAGGTAAGTCCACTTCAAAAGAATCAAGTTGGTTTCCGAACGCGTTACGTTGCACAACAACGTCTAGCCCACCAAAGGTCTCTTGGCCAACAATGCCGTCGGTGATTTCATCCGCCAACATAATTAGCCCGGCGCAGGTTCCAAAGACAGGTAGTCCACCTTGAATGGCATCGACGATTGGATCAAAAAGATTAAAAATTCGTGCCAGTTTTCCGATTGTAGTCGACTCGCCACCAGGCAAAACAAGCCCAGAAACCGAGTCGAGTTCGCTTGTGCGCTTTACCGGGATTGCCGCAATGCCGAGGCGCTCAAAGGCCTGCAGGTGCTCACGAAAGTCACCCTGCAGGCTCAAAACGCCTACAGGTTTAGTCATTACCAGCCGCGTTCAGCCAAACGGTGCGGTGCAGGAAGGTCGCTCACGTTGATGCCAACCATAGCTTCCCCGAGACCGCGGCTAACTTCTGCCAAAACGGCTGGGTCATTGTAGAAAGTAGTTGCCTTAACGATTGCTTTGGCGCGAGCCACAGGATCACCAGACTTGAAGATACCCGAGCCAACGAATACACCGTCAGCACCCAACTGCATCATCAAAGCTGCGTCTGCAGGGGTAGCAACACCACCGGCAACAAACATAACCACAGGAAGCTTTCCGGTGCGAGCAATCTCGTGAACCAGCTGGTAAGGAGCCTGAAGTTCCTTAGCCGCAACGTAAAGCTCGTCTTCGCTCTTTGCGGCTAGTGCACGAATTTCACCCGAGATGGTGCGAATGTGCTTCATAGCCTCTGAAACGTCACCGGTACCGGCTTCACCCTTTGAGCGAATCATTGCTGCACCCTCGGTGATTCGGCGAAGCGCCTCACCCAGGTTGGTTGCACCACAGACGAATGGAACGTTGAACTTCCACTTGTCGATGTGGTTTACGTAGTCAGCAGGGCTAAGCACTTCAGACTCATCGATGTAATCAACACCAAGTGATTCAAGAATCTGAGCTTCGACGAAGTGGCCAATACGAGCCTTCGCCATAACAGGGATAGAAACCGCGGCGATAATCTGGTCAATCATGTCTGGGTCGCTCATGCGAGAAACTCCACCCTGGGCACGAATGTCCGCAGGTACACGCTCAAGAGCCATTACGGCTACAGCGCCCGCCTCTTCAGCAATCTTGGCTTGCTCAACGTTGATGACGTCCATAATTACGCCACCCTTTAGCATTTCGGCTAGGCCGCGCTTGACTAGTGGGGTTCCAACTTCTGGCTTTGAAAATTCGCTCATAAGTACAAGTCTAAACTGCCGAAAGTGTCGGTGATGAAAGAAAACGAAACAGTTACGCCCAAGCGGCCGAAATCTCGTCTCGAACCTGACTGAGAAGCTTTGGAAGAGCCTTAGTCTCGGCGATGATTGGAAAGAAATTGGCGTCATTGCGCCAGCGCGGAACAATGTGCTGGTGTAGGTGACCTGCGATACCAGCACCTGCCACTTCCCCTTGATTCATTCCAATGTTGAACCCGTGAGCTTTGGAAACCGAAGACAAAACAGTCATCGCCTTCTGGGTGAGCTCACCGATCTCCAAAACCTCTTCAGCGGTTGCCAAATCGTATGTAGGAATATGGCGGTAAGGACAGACGAGAAGGTGTCCCGAGTTGTACGGGTAAAGGTTCAGTAGAACGTAAGCAGTTTTGCCTCGGTGAACAATCAAAGCTTGTTCATCGCTGAGGCTAGGGCCAATGCAAAATGGACACTTTTCCTCAGACGGCTGTTGGCCTTCCTGAATGTAGACCAGACGATGTGGCGTCCAAAGTCTTTGAAACGAATCGGGAGCTCCTGCAAAATCAGCAGCGTTCTCAATTCGCTCTTCGGACATTAAACCTGTTCCTTGTTTTCGATTGCCGAAAGAATTCGCTT
>JBEDKG010000078.1:0-3306 GCA_041172205.1 Actinomycetota bacterium
GTGAATCTCGCGGCGCCAAGGGAAAGCTAAAACTTGCCACCGAAACCCAGTGCGTCAGGGCAGTCAAGGGTGCCGGCTCACTTCCTTTCAACGTTCCGAACCTAATCTCGGAGTCAACTACTCCCGAGGGTAAAACCCTGCAGATTCTGGACTTTATTTACGGCTCGACCGTCGAATTAGAAGACCTCCGCCCAACAGATCCAACCCTTCGTCAGGTTGGATTGGCCATCGGCGCCATTCATTCGTTGAACCTGGACAAAATTCGTCAGGCTGGGCTTCCCGAATTTTCAGCTCAGGAAACACGCGAATCTCGAATCGCGGATCTTGACCGTGCAGCTGCTACAGGCAAAATTCCTGCCGCACTTCTTCAGCGTTGGGAAACAGCCCTTGAAGACCTCGACCTATTCCGCTTCCAACCGGTAGTAGTACACGGAAACCTAAACACTGGCGAAGTTTTGGAACTCGACGGAGAAGTCAGTGGCATCACGGGCTGGTCGGAGCTTCACATCGGTGATCCTGCCGAAGACTTCGGCGTGTTTGCCGCCAACGTCGACAGCGAGGTAATGGATGCCGTGAAGTTTGCCTACTTTGAACGCCGTGATGAAGCCGATGCCAACTTGGCTCAGCGTGCCACGCTTTATTCAGAGCTGGAAATTGCCAACTTCTTGGTCACGTCTCTTGCTTCAGGTAACACCGAGGATGCCGATTGGGCAATCACTGAGTTGGAAGTCTTGGCTGGAACGGTTGAGGATGGCTCGGCTCGCGTGCTTTCCAAGGTAACTTTCACAAGCACTACGCCACTCATTGAAGCCGAAGAGCTGGTTGTTTCAGACACCCACACCATCGTTACGCAAGTCGAAGACGAGGTAGACGTGAGCGACCTAAAGACTCGACCTATTGAACTTCCAAATCGTTCAGACGACCAACTCTTTTAGTCGACGACCTGCTCCAACACCGAATCCCACAAAGCGATTAGGTCTGCTTCGCTCGGCACAACCTCTGGCTTAATCTCCAGGTTGTCAGCCACGTAGTAGAGGCAAACTTCGATCTTGGCTGGATCCACTTTGTGCAAACGTGCAAATGCCATTCGATACAAAGCGAGTTGAAGTGCTCGGTCGGCAATTTCTTTGTCGCCGACGGGTGGCTTTCCAGTCTTCCAGTCAACAATTTCATAACCGGTTTCTGTTTCAAACACGGCGTCCAACTTGCAAATAAAAGTGTTGCCCTTGATGGTGACCTGAATTTCGCCTTCGATGGCAAATGGCTTCATCTTGGCAAAGCGAGAGTCTTCAAAGATTGTTCGCAACTCTTCAACGGTCTTGCTGGTGACTTCGTCTTCGGAAACAACTTCCACCGCGTCGAGTTCGTCTGAGTTCGATAGAACGCCAAAGCGCTGCTCGACCCAGGCGTGGAACAAGGTTCCGGCCATGGTCTGCTTGTATGGCTGCTCGGGCATTGGTCGGCGATACTTTTCTGCCAACTTAGGAAGTTCGTAGACAAATTCTTTGAAGCGCGAAGCTGGAATGCGGACCGGTAACTTCACCTGCGTTGAGCGTTCTAGGAGCAACGCCCGCTCTTCAATTAGGCGGTCAATCTGTTCATCCCATTTGGTTCGCGATGGTGCACCTGCGATTGCCTGCTCAACCTCAGACTTGGCTGCCATCACCTTCGGACGGTGATTGAGGCCAAGCGGTTCCATTGGCCACTGCTCGGTAAGCAGGGTCAGGTCGGTTGGATTTGTTTCCAACTCAGGGTAGCTAGGCAATGGGTTCTCAAGATCGCCGGTGTGGTCAATCACAACAATTCGAGGATCGACGATTGTGGCGGATTCCAAAAGGAACGGACTTGGCACCGACTTGCCTTTAACTCCTGGTTTCCAAAGTGAACCGCTGAGAAGCAACTCTTTCTTTGGGCGAGTAAAGGCAACATAAGCCAGGCGACGTTCTTCTCGCATCAGGTATTCGATTTGATCTACCCGCTGGAACTCGGTCAATAGTCGCTTGGCGTCGTTCTGCTCAGAACATCCAGATAAGTCCACGGTAGGAAGGGAATTGGCATCTCCGCGAAGTGCGAATGGCATCTTCCCGGCGCTCATCCAACCCGAGTCGGTCTGGTACTGGATAGAAGGGAACGTGGTCTCTACCAATCGAGGAACCACCACGTAATCCCATTCAAGACCCTTAGACGTGTGGGCGGTGATGATCTGAACTACGCCACGACGACCGTGAACAGCAGGCATTTCAAAGCGTTCCTGAGTTGCCGCATATTCGAGCCATTCCAGGAAACCACCGAGAGTGGAGTTTCCACTTTCGGCATAGCCGCTAACCACATTTGCGAATGCGTTGAGATTCGCGAGTGGCTCAATACGATTTGGGTTTGCCGTGAGCTCAATGTCGAGCCAAAGTTCTTGTTCAACAGCTCGAACAAACTCTGGCAAGGGCATTCCAGTTTGCTTGCGTAAGTCGCGTAAAAGACCAGCACAGTTTTTCAGGGAAGCAAGTCCCTGAGGACTGAAGTCAGGAATGCGATCCGTGTCTTCTTCGTCCAGTAGGTAATCGAGGGCGTCGATTATCGAAGACTCAGCTTCTGCTCCAGATATCTTGTTGCTCTGGCGGGTGTAGAACTCGGCAACCTTGCGTGCGTAACGGTTGAGGCGCTGAAGGTCTTTCGGCTGAACCTGCCAACGAGGGCCAGCAAGCAGGCGCATTAGATAGGCTCCGGCATTCGGGTAGTGAATGACTCGCAACGCTGCAACGAGGTCGACAATTTCAGGAGACTCCAGCAGGCCACCGAGACCAACGACTTCTACGTTGAGACCAGCCTGACGAAGTTCGTGCTCAAAGACAGCCATCATGTTTCGGCTTCTCATCAGAACTGCTGCGGTTGGTAGTTCACCTTCCGCGTTGGCAACCATGCGCTCGAGTAGCCAGTTCGCAGCAAACTTAGCTTCATTGGAAACCTCGTCGGCGAACTTGATTGTGATTTGACCGTCTTTGGCGAAACTCGATGGGCGAAGCGGCTGAACGTTCACCTTCGGAAGTGGTGGTCGTGTTGCTAAGAACTGTGCGGGCACATTTAGCGGACCCAAAATCCGATTGGCAAGGTCTAAAACCACCTTTGGGTTTCGCCACGAAGTGGTGAGAGTCAGCTGCGGCACTTCCTGACCTGGAACTCCAAACATTTGCAAGAAGTCGGCCAGGTTCGAAGCGCTGGCACCACGCCAGCCATAGATTGACTGGTTTGGGTCTCCTACAGCGAGCACCGACTTGCCGGCAAAGATTCCCGCTAGCAAACGAGTCTGAAGGG
>JBEDKG010000079.1:0-5596 GCA_041172205.1 Actinomycetota bacterium
GTAGTGCTCCGGCTTGGGAGAAGAGGAGGATGTTGTCGCGGAAGACCATGAGGGTTGGGATGGAGGTGATCTGGGCCATTGCACTTAGCTGTTGTTCTTGTTCGGTGTCTACCTTGGCGAAGGTGATGTCTGGGTGTTCGTTGCTTTTTTGTTCGTAGGTTGGGGCGAAGGCTTTGCAAGGGCCACACCAGTCGGCCCACCAGTCAACTAGGACTATTTCGTTTTTGGTGAGTGTGTCCTGGAAGGTGGCTTCGGTGATGTCGATGGTGGTCATTTTTAAAGTTTAGGCGTGTCAGAAATAAATGTCATGGCGAGGGTGTTGACTTATCTTCTTGGCTTGAGTGGGAGGCAGTAATTATGGGCGGATTTAACTTTGGATACCCTTCGGATGATGAGATCTGGGAGAAGATTTCGTCAGACGACATCAACTCGCGCGTTGAGGGTTTGCTTGATGCAGCTCGCAAGATTGGTCTGCGAGACAACAACCCGCTTCAGGCTTTCAACTACCTAGAGACCGCTCGTGACTTAGCCGATGAGATCAACGACTTCGTTGGGATGTCTCACGCCTATCACCTGCTCGGGGCTATGAACTCGCGTTTGAAGAAGTGGGATGCTTGCGCTCTAGCTCACGAGGCTGGGGCCGATGCCGGGAAGCGTTCGTTCCGTGCTGATCTGGAGATCGACCACCTAGCCTTTGCTGCTCGCGCCTACATTCACCTGGGTGATGTGGCAGCGGTTCGCCGGAACTTTGAGTTGGCGATCAGCATGTCTAAGGATTCGCTGTCTTGGAGCTTGCCAATGTTGCAGGCTGAGTATGGTCGTTTCTTGCGGAAGCAGGGAGACATGGTTTTGGCTCGTGAATACCTTGAGGCTGCTTCATCCACTGAAGACCCTTACACCTATGCTCGCGCTTCCAGTGAGCTGGTTTCGGTTCTGCTTTCGGCTGGGGATGCGTCTTCTGCTTTGACTGTTGCTCGAGAGATTTTCTCGATGGCTTCCTACAACGACGACGACCAGATGCGCAATAAGGCCGCCTACGGAATCGCCAAGGCACTGATTGGTATGGAGCTATACGACGCTGCTCTGAAAGAGATTGACGTGATCATTGAGTCTGATGCGTCGACCATGAAGCACAAGGTTCGGGTTGACCTGCTTCGTGCTCAGGCGTTGATTGGTCTTCGCCGGCCTGATGAGGCGCTGGAAGTTTATGCTCGCGCCATTCCGCTGCTGTCGAAGTTCAAGCTTTGGGAGGCTTTGGGTGAGGCTTTGGTTTCGCGTGGTCTCTGCCACTTCGTCATGGGTAATGCTTTGGACGCTGAGGCGGATGTGTTCGCCTCTGTTGCCGCTTTTGAGAAGGCTGGGGCTGATGCTTGGGTTTCAAAGTCTCGTTTGAAGTTGGCTGGGTTCATGGCAGGTCGTGGTGAGTGGTCTGGTGTTGCCCTGTATTCCGGGCTTGTTGTAGACAACGTTCTGCAGATGTTCTCACCTTGGTATCCCAAGGCTTTGGCGCTGTCGGCTTTGGCGAAGGCTCAGCTTGGTGATGCTGCTTCGGCACTGGAGCTGTGCTCGCAGTTGTTTGCTGTCAAGGAACTTTCTTCAGATGTAGCGGCTCGTGGTTACCACGCGCAGGCGATTGCTATCGGCGGCATCAAGGGTCGCAACCTGGCGGCTAAGGCTGTCAAGGGTTACCTGGCTGCAGGGTTGGTCGACGAGGCAACTGCCGCTTCTGCTTTGATCTAGTTTTTGCCTCTTGGAGTTCTCCACAGATTGAAATAGTCTGATTGTAATACTTTGTATTACAGGAGAAAATTATGGCTATGGTTACCTTGCGACTAGACGACGACTTGAATGATCGTTTGACTCGTGCTTCCCGCCACACAGGGCAGTCAAAGAGTCAGATCATCAAGGGTTTACTTCGGGCCAACATGGATGAAATTGAAAAGCTTCAGTCACTTGAAGAACGCATCGCTGAGTACCGTAAACAAAAAGCCGAGGGAACATTAGAAACGATGACCTTCGATGAATTCAAAGCACGCAACCCAGAGATTTTCGCTGAACTTGAGTCCAAAGTTCGAAGAAGACGTCCTAAATCTCGATAAGGGCGCTAGGCCGCCGGTACTAAAGAAGTTGGACGCAATCAGAGAGTCAGGCCAACTTCCCAAAATAGAAGCCCTTTCGGGCCATTTGAAGGGTCTTCATCGATTCAGGGTTGGCAATTTGCGGATTCTGATAGAGGTGGATTTTGTAGATCACACCATTCTGGCAATTGGAATTGAATATCGCGCAGATGTTTACAAACAGAAGCGATGAACCGAAATGACTGAATCCTAGAGTGGAAGAACCTTCAGAGTTGCGAGAGTTGGGTCCGCAACGAATTTGATGGTTTGACCGAGATCGCGGGCTTTGAAAAGTGCATCTAGGGCCGGCTGGGTAATGCGCTCCCCTGGGCTTAGCACTGGAACGCCTGGAGGGTAGGGGCAAACCATTTCAGCGCAGATGCGGCCGACCGAATCTTCAGCTTTTACCATTTCGTATTTGGAGAAGAAGGCTTCTCTCGGTGTGACTACAACTTCAGGTTCAATGCTGAATGCGGCGGAGATTTCGATTGGCCTCGGGGTTTTGTCCTGTGCTTCAACGCTCTTGATGATCTTGTTGACCAGGTCGTTGATGCGCTCAGGGGTGTCGGCGAAGGTGATCATTGGGATCACGATGTCGCGGTTGGCCATCTCAACGTCGATGTTTGCTTTCAGGAGATCCTGTTCAACTCGGTTGCCGTCGGCTCCGCACTTCTGGAACAGGATGACCAGTTTCAGTGGGTCGATGTATTGGCCGTCGATGACGTCGATGCCGTGTTCTTTGAGCTTCTTGCGGCCCTCGTTGGTGGCGTCGATGACCGGACCAATCAGTTCACGACCGTGACGCTTGAGCAGGGCGCGAGCGGCGTCGATGCTGGCGAGGATGCGGCCAGACATGCTGGTGGTTTGGGTGGCGTCGAACATTTTGTTGAGGCGAGGTAGATCGACGTAATCCTTCTTGGCAAGAAGGATGCTCGCTTGGGAGTAGCTCGGAAGGGTTTTGTGAGCACTCGTTACTACGATGTCGGCGCCTTCTTCAAGCGGGTGCTTTGGAAGCTTCTCGTGGAAGCCGAAGTGGGCAGCCCAGGCGGCATCGACCACGAGCGGGATGCCGTATTCGTGAGCAACGGCTGAGAGTTTGGGAATGTTGCTCATGGTGCCAACGTAGCTAGGTTCACCAATGAGAACGGCCTTGGCGTCTGGGTTCTCTTCCAGAGCCTTGCGCAGGGTTTTGCTTGGGAGGTATTCCGGTAGGCCGGTTTCTGGGTTGATAATTGGCTTCACCCAGATTGGGGTTACACCGGCATAGACCAGACCAACCGCCAGGCTCTTGTGAAGGGTGCGGGAGATGATGACCTTGTCGCCAGGACCGGCGACTGCCATGACGGCTGCGTGGTTGGAACCGCTCGAGCCGTTCACACCGAAACGGCAGAAGTCGGCTCCCCAAAGGTCTGCGGCTAACTGTTCTGCTTCAACGACCAGGCTTGGGGAAATGCGGTTAGTGTGATTGCCGGGAAGAACTGGGATGTCGCCATCGACGACGGGGCCGGTCAGATCGAGGCGACCCTTGTGACCAGGAATTTGGAACCAAGAACGATCGGTCTCCATGTCGCGAATCCAGGCATCAAGCAGCGGCGCATCGTTCCTAAGGCCCATCGGGTCTTTCGGGTCGAGAAGAGTTGCTGCTCCGATTACGTGGTTCACAATGTCCTTCGTTTGGGGATGAAGAAAGGACCGGGGTTTTAGCCCGATCCTTTCTTCAATTGTTTTACAACTTTAGAACGAGTTGGTGTCTAGAGGAATACCAGGACCGAAGGTGGTCGCGATGGCAGCCTTTAGAACGTACTTACCCTTTGAAGATGCAGGCTTCAAACGAACAACCTCTTCAAGAGCGGTGTTTAGGTTCTCTGCAAGCTTCTCAGCGGTGAACGATGCCTTGCCAACGATGAAGTGCAGGTTAGCCTGCTTGTCAACGCGGAATTCGATCTTTCCACCCTTGATGTCAGTCACTGCCTTAGCGGTGTCTGGGGTTACGGTACCGGTCTTAGGGTTTGGCATTAGGTTACGAGGACCTAGAACCTTACCTAGACGTCCGACCTTACCCATAAGGTCTGGGGTTGCAACAGCTGAGTCGAAGTCGGTCCAGCCGGCAGCTACCTTCTCGATCAGCTCGTCGCCGCCAACCTCGTCTGCGCCAGCAGCACGAGCTGCGTCAGCAGCTGCACCGGTAGCGAACACGATAACGCGGGCGGTCTTACCAGTTCCGTTTGGAAGCGAAACGGTTCCACGGATCATCTGGTCTGCTTTGCGAGGGTCTACACCAAGCTTGATTGCAACCTCGATGGTTGAGTCGAACTTAGCTGAACCAGTCTCGCGAACTAGTGCTACAGCTTCCTCTGGAGTGTAAAGCTTACCCTCTTCGATTTTTGCTGCTGCGGCCTCATAGGCCTTACTGCGCTTTGCCATTCTGTTGTTCCTTTCGGTCACAGTAGTGGTCTAACGAACCGCGCCCGGTTCTCCCACGACTATTGCTTTTTATTGCGTAAGTTTTTTGAAGCTTAGGCTTCGGTGGTGATTCCCATTGAGCGGGCGGTACCAGCGATGATCTTGGCCGCTGCGTCAACGTCGTTGGCGTTTAGGTCGGTCATCTTCTGCTCAGCGATCTTGTAAAGAGCGTCCTTGCTTAGGTGTGCAACCTTCACGGTGTGAGGAGTGCCCGAACCCTTAGCAACTCCAGCAGCCTTCTTGATTAGCTCAGCAGCTGGTGGGGTCTTCAAGATGAAGGTGAAGCTACGGTCTTCGTAAACGGTGATCTCAACCGGTACAACATTTCCACGCTGGTCAGCGGTGGCGTTGTTGTAGGCGGTGCAGAACTCCATGATGTTCACACCGTGCTGGCCTAGCGCAGGTCCGATAGGTGGAGCTGGGTTAGCAGCGCCTGCCTGGATCTGAAGCTTGATCATGCCGGTGATCTTTTTCTTCGGTGCCATTATGTTTTCCTTTTACTTTGGTTTTGAAAAATTTGTGGGTGGTGCTTAGTTGAGTGGGCCAACCTGCTCGAAGCCAAGCTCGACCGGGGTCTCACGCTCGAACAACGAAACAAGAACGGTTAGCTTGTTGCTTTCAGGCTTGATCTCAGAGATGGTACCTGGCAGACCTGCGAACGAACCGTCGCGGATCATGATGCTTTCGCCAACCTTGAAGTCGGTGGTGATTGGAATCGCCTTCGACTTGCCCTTAACAGCAACGCTGCCCTTCTGAGCGGCCTTAGCTGCAGCTTCTTCAGGAAGCTCGAAGAGCCACTTCTTCAGCATGTCGAAAGCTTCGCGAGGACGCAGTGGGCTTGGGTTAGCCGAGTTACCCACGAAGCCGGTTACGGCTGGGGTGTGACGGATTAGGTCCCAAGTCTCTTCGGTCATTTCCATGCGGATAACAACGTAGCCAGGAACCTTCACGCGAGTAACAAGCTTGCGCTGACCGTTCTTGATTTCTACGGTGTCTTCCAGAGGAACTTCGATCTG
>JBEDKG010000080.1:0-6069 GCA_041172205.1 Actinomycetota bacterium
GGTCAGGCCGAGTCGCTGAACTTGGCAACGGCCGCCAGCGTCTGTCTTTACGCATCCGCGTTCGCGCAGAACGCCTAAAATCCTTCACACAAAGGTAAACTTGACCCTATGTCTGGCTCAAATCCAATCAATTCTGGTGTCGTTGACCCGTTAGTCGAGTCTGCGCTGGCTGGAATTGCAGCGGCCGCCGATTTGGCTTCGCTGCTTGCAGCGCGTTCGTCGCTGATTGGTGAGGCCTCCGAGATTTCGCAGCTCAATGCGTCGATCAAAAACATGCCAAACGAGTTCAAGGCTGAAGCCGGAGCTTTGCTAGGGGCTGCTCGTGGCAAGTTGAACTCGGCTTTTGCCGCTCGTGAATCGGAATTGGCTGCCATTGCTGAGGCTGCTGCGTTGGCTGCTGAGGCAGTAGACGTAACCGCTTGGGCTTCACACGCACCCGTTGGTGCTCGTCATCCGCTATCTCTGATGCAGGACCAAATCTCGGACATCTTCATCGGTATGGGTTGGGAAATTGCCGAAGGTCCTGAGGTCGAGAGCGAATGGTTCAACTTCGACGCTTTGAACTTCGACGCCGACCACCCGGCTCGCGCGATGCAGGACACGTTCTTCATTGAGCCTGCCGACGCTCACCTAGTACTTCGCACCCACACCTCACCGGTTCAGGTTCGTTCGATGCTTGAGCGCGAAGTTCCTATCTACGTTTTATGCCCAGGTCGCGTCTACCGCACCGACGAACTCGATGAAACCCACACCCCGGTATTCCACCAGGTTGAGGGCCTAGCGGTCGACAAGGGTCTAACCATGGCCGACCTTCGCGGAACCCTGGAACACTTTGCTCGTTTGATGTTTGGCCCTGAGGCAAAGATTCGCCTGCGCCCAAACTACTTCCCGTTCACCGAACCTTCGGCTGAGCTAGACATCTGGCACACCGCTGCCAAGGGTGGTCCTCGTTGGATTGAATGGGGTGGCTGCGGAATGGTCAACCCAAACGTTTTGCGCGCCGCTGGCATCGATCCTGAAGAGTATTCGGGCTTCGCTTTCGGTATGGGTATCGAGCGCACACTTATGTTCCGTAACGGCGTTCTTGACATGCACGACATGGTCGAGAGCGACATCCGTTTCTCACAGCAGTTTGGAGTGACCCTCTAATGCGCGTACCACTTTCTTGGTTGGCTGAATACGTTGACCTGCCTGGCGATGCCACTCCAGATTCAGTCATGGCCGAATTGGTCAAGGTTGGTTTCGAAGAAGAGGCCGCTCACGGTTTTGACGTAACCGGACCGGTAGTTGTGGGTCAGGTTTTGGAATTCACCCCTGAACCTCAGAGCAACGGCAAGACCATTAACTGGTGTTCGGTGCGAGTTGCACCTGAAGGTCAGAAGGCTGCCGATGGTGGCGAAGACGTCCGTGGCATCGTTTGTGGAGCCTCGAACTTCGTGGTTGGTGACAAGGTTGTGGTTTGCTTACCTGGATCGGTTTTGCCAGGTAACTTTGCAATCGCCGCTCGCAGCACCTACGGTCACATTTCCGACGGCATGATGGCGTCTGCCAAAGAGCTTTCTCTAAACGACGACCACGGTGGCATTATTCGCCTGGGTGAGATGGGTCTCGACCCTAAGGTTGGCTCGGACGCCATTGAGCTACTTAACCTCGCCGACACCGCAGCTGAGATCAACGTAACCCCAGACCGCGGTTACTGCTTCTCGATTCGCGGTGTTGCTCGTGAATACTCTCACGCAACCGGTGCCGAATTCCGCGACCCAGTTGGTAACGCACAGCCGGAGATTGCTTCGGGATTTGAAGTTTCAATCAACGACCCAGAAGGTATTAGAGGCAAGGTCGGCAGCGACCGGTTCGTGCTTCGAACCGTTCGTGGTGTCGATGCCACAAAGCCAACTCCTCCTTGGATGATCACCCGCTTGAAGCTCGCCGGCATGCGCTCGGTTTCGCTTGTGGTAGACATCACCAACTACGTAATGCTTGAGCTAGGGCAGCCAACTCACGCATACGACCTCGACAAATTGACTGGCGGAATCACGGTTCGCCGTGCCTCAACTGGCGAAACGCTTAAGACTTTGGACGGTCAGGTTCGCAAACTTGACGTTGAAGATTTGCTGATTACCGACGGTTCAGGTCCAATCGGTTTGGCCGGTGTAATGGGTGGCGAAAGCACCGAGGTTTCCGATTCAACCGTCAATGTGATCATCGAGGCGGCGCACTTCGACCCTGTTTCAATCGCCCGCAGCGCACGTCGTCACAAGTTAATTTCTGAGGCATCGAAGCGTTTCGAGCGCGGTGTTGACCCACGCGTTGCGGAGTATGCGGCGGCTCGAGTAGTTCAGTTGCTTGAGGTTCACGCTGGTGGTACGGCAGACGGTCTGGGAGCGAACTACAGCACCTTGGGTGATGCTTCAAAGGTTTGGTTGCCAGCAGATTTCGCAAAGGAAATCACCGGGGTTGACTACACCGTGGAAGAGGTGACCGGTGTTCTTTCCGACATCGGTTGTGTCGTTGCGCACGTCGAGGGTGGCTACGAAGTAATTCCTCCGTCATGGCGTCCAGACATCACTCACAAGACCGACCTTGCCGAAGAGATTGCCCGCATTGTTGGCTACGAGCGCATCGGAACTCGTTTGCCGGTTGCGCCTCCAGGTCGGGGTCTTTCGAAGAATCAGAAGCTTCGCCGAGCAGTTCTGACCGCTGCGGTTGGTGCTGGTGCTACCGAAGTTTTGACCTATCCGTTCATTTCGGAAGAAGCGAACGGATACTTTTCCGAAGCCTCACAAAAAGTAGTTCTCGCAAATCCAATGCAGGAGGAGAGCGGCCAGCTTCGCTTGACCATCCTGTCTGGGTTGTTGGATGCGGCACGTCGCAACCTTTCACGAGGACTTACCGATTTGGCGATCTTCGAAGAGGGTTCGGTGTTCCACCCAACCTCGGCTTCTGGAAAGTCTTTCAACCTACCTTCTGCCAGCGAACGACCAAGCGCAGAGGTGCTTGATTCCGTTCGAGCCACTCTGCCAGCGCAGCCGAAACACTTCGCAGCCCTACTTACCGGTGAGCGCGTGAAGCAGCAGGTTGGCGTGAAGTCACAGACATTTGACTACTCAGACGCAATCGCTTTGGCGTCGGCTGTGGTTTCAGCTACCGGTCAGGAACTTACCGTTCGTCAGGGTACGGCCAAGGGTTACCACCCAGGTCGCACAGCTGAGCTGTTTGTTGGTGTTACCTCAATCGGTTTTGCTGGTGAGCTAGCTCCGGCTTTGGCATCGGCCAAGGACCTACCACGACGAGTTGCCGTGCTAGAAATTGATCTAGACGTTCTCTATGCCTCGGCTCCAGACGTTCGACAGGCATCGCCGATTTTTGGTTACCCTGCGGCTACTCAAGACCTATCACTTTTGGTTGGTCTTGAAGTTCCTGCCGGTGAAGTTTTGAAGGCCATTGAAAACGGTGCTGGAGAGCTACTCGAGCAGGTTCGCCTGATCGAGGACTACCGCGGTGAAAACTTGCCGGAAGGTCAGAAGTCTCTAACCTTTGCTCTGCGCTTCCGTGCAACCGATAGAACCCTTACCCAAGTCGAAGCCAGTGTTTCCCGCGACGCCGCGGTAGCACTTGCCGGCCAGCTTTTTGGCGCGACAATTCGCGCCTGAGAATAGGAGTTCCATGAACCTCAAGGTTGCCATCGCTGGTGCCAGTGGTTATGTCGGGGGAGAACTCGCGCGACTAATTGCCGAACACCCTCAGCTTGATTTGGTCACGGTCACCGCAAACACCAACGCGGGTGAAAAGTTCATCAACCTGCACCCACACCTGCGCAGCTTCGCGCACCTCAACCTGGTTGCTACCACTGCGGAGAACCTAGCCGGACACGACATCGTCTTTCTCGCACTGCCGCACGCGAAAAGTGCTGAAGTTGCAGCGTTGCTGAGCGATGACGTCCTAGTGATCGACTGTGGCGCTGATTTCCGTTTGGAATCTTCAGACGACTGGGAGAAGTTCTATGGCGGAACTCATGCCGGAACCTGGACCTACGGTATGCCAGAACTGATCGTTGCCGACGGCGCAAAACAGCGTTCAGTTCTACCTGGAACCAAGCGCATTGCCGTGCCTGGCTGTAACGTAACCGCGATTACTCTCGCTCTGGCTCCACTGTTGGCTGCCAACCTCATCGAGAACGAAGACATTGTTTCGGTGCTTTCGGTAGGTACCTCTGGCGCAGGCCGCTCGGGCACCGCAAACCTTTCGCACAGCGAGGTTCACGGCTCAGCTCGCGCCTATGGGGTTGGTGGCGTTCACCGCCACACGCCAGAGATAGAACAGAACCTGTCCAAGTCGGCAGGTGAGAAAGTTCAGGTTTCCTTCACCCCGGTACTGGTTCCGATGTCGCGTGGAATTCTTGCGGTAAACACAGCCAAGGCAACTGGAACCCTCGAGCAGCTGCACCACGCATTCATTTCTTTTTACAAGGGTGAGAAGTTCATCAACGTTCTACCTCTCGGGCAGTGGCCGCAAACTTCTAATGTGCTCGGCTCTAACGTTTGCGAAATTGCTGTCGCCCTAGACCAGCACGCCGGTCGAGTAACCGTGGTTTCGGCAATCGACAACCTGGTCAAGGGAACTGCGGGTGCCGCCATTCAGTCGATGAACCTGGCTCTCGGTATTGCCGAAGACACCGGTCTTTCAGTGAACGGAGTTGCACCGTGAGCGTAACTATCGCCAAAGGATTTCTAGCCGCAGGTGTTCGGGCTGGTCTGAAAAAGTCTGGTGCAAAAGATTTCGCACTGGTTCAGAACCTTGGCCCTTCGTTCAACGCTGCTGCCGTTTTTACCACCAACCGTTGCCAGGCTAATCCTGTTATTTGGTCGAAAGAAGCAATCAAGGACGGGCTGCTTACCGCGACTGTGCTGAACTCCGGTGGCGCCAACTGTTACACCGGTGCTCAGGGTTTTCAAACCACCCACGCAACCGCTGAGCGAGTTGCTGAGGTTCTTGGCTGTTCGGCTGGAGATGTCCTGGTTTGTTCCACCGGCCTGATCGGTGAGCAGCTTGACCGCGACAAGATCATGGCCGGCGTTGACGCCTCTTCCGCAGAGCTTTCAACCGAAGGTGGTTTGGCGGCTGCCGAAGCCATCATGACGACCGACTCTGTTTCAAAGACCGCTTCCAAACAAGGCTCTGGCTGGGTAGTTGGTGGCATGGCTAAGGGTGCCGGAATGCTGGCTCCGGGACTTGCCACCATGCTGGTCGTAATCACCACCGACGCCGAACTTCCTTCGGCAGAGTTGGACCAAGCTCTTCGACAGGCCACTCGCGTGACCTTTGACCGCCTCGATTCCGATGGTTGCATGTCAACCAACGACACCGTGACGCTCATGGCTTCTGGCGCTTCGGGGGTTCGTCCAAGTTTGGAAGAGTTCACGGCGGTTCTAACCGAGGTTTGCCGCGACCTTGCGATGCAGTTGCTTTCAGATGCCGAAGGTTCGACCCACGACATTGCCATCGAGGTTGTAAATGCGGCCAGCGAAGACGACGCCGTTGCGGTTGGTCGTTCGCTTGCCCGTAACAACCTTTTCAAGGCTGCCGTTTTCGGAAACGACCCAAACTGGGGACGCATTTTGGCAGCAGTGGGCACCACAAGTGCCGAATTCGATCCTTACAACATCGACGTCTCAATCAATGGCGTTTCGGTTTCGCGAAAAGGCGAACCGGACCAACCTAGAAACCTGGTCGACATGACTCCGCGTCGCGTTGACATTCTGATTTCGCTGAACGCCGGAAATGAAGCTGCGACGGTCTTCACCTCAGACCTCACTCACGCCTACGTCACCGAGAACAGTGAGTACTCCAGCTGATGCTCAAAACCGAACAGCAAGACACCGCGCTCGCGCGCATCAAAGCGGAAACCCTCATTGAGTCGCTTCCTTGGTTGAAGCAATTTCACGGCAAAACCATCGTGGTTAAATTCGGTGGAAACGCAATGGTCGACGACGCACTTCAGCAGGCTTTTGCCGAAGACATGGCGTACTTGCGTTGGATCGGTATTCGTCCGGTGGTCGTTCACGGGGG
>JBEDKG010000081.1:0-4108 GCA_041172205.1 Actinomycetota bacterium
AGGTTGTCGCGTCCTGGCAACCATGACTTACCAGGTAGACCCCATTCATTTTCGGCGTACATAAGCTTTCGCTCTTTGTGCCACTCTTTGGCGAGTTTATCTAGGTAAAGCAGTCCGTTTAGGTGGTCATACTCATGTTGCATGATCCTTGCGAACCAACCTTCAGCTTCGATGTGAATTGGTTCGTTCTTTAGGTTCACTCCATCCACGACCACGTGATCGGCTCGCTTGAGAGGGAAGCGTTCACCAGGTGCTGATAAGCAGCCCTCAACCTCGGTATCTTCATCGGCTGGTTCTTTTGGAATCGGGCCAAGTTTCAGGGTTGGATTAATTACCTCTCCGCGACGGGGATTCCCCTCATCGTCGTCGTAGCTGTAAACAAAAACTCTCAACCCAACGCCAATTTGAGGCGCTGCCAGGCCTACACCAGGAGCTTTATCCATGGTCTCGTACATGTCGGCGACAAGTTGTTCTAGTTCCTCGTTGAACTCGGTAACTTCAGCCGCACGAGTGTGTAAAACCGGCTCGCCAGCTATCACAATTGGTCTAATGGTCATCTAGAAATGATACCCAGCCTGCCACCAGTTTCCGGCTCAAAAGATAGGCTTAAGGCGAAGTCTTTAGGAGATTAATGATTCGCGCACTTGCTATTCTTTTGTCTCTCCTTGCAGCCGTCGCACTTGCCTTTGGCGCTCAATTTCAGAACGACTCAATTGAAAAGAATGTAGACAAGGTGAAGGGTGCAAAGCGCGGAGTTGGCATCTCTAATTTCTTAGCTTTGCTAAAGAATCCGCGATGGCTCGGGGGAATGAGCTTTCTTGTGCTCGGCGCCCTTTGTCAGATTGCGGCCCTAACCATGGCACCACTCATTGTGGTGCAGCCCATTGGAGCTCTAGCTCTCGTCATTACTTCACTTCTGAACGCGCGATCCACAAAGACACCAATTACTAAAGCAACGTGGGTGGCTATTGCTCTCTGCACTGGTGGCATCGCCACGTTCGTGAGCCTAGCGACCGGCATTGCACAGGATCAGCGAGAACTATCGGACGCAAACCTTTATGTAATCTTGGGGATTCTCGCATTCCTTTTAGTTGCACTTGGAACTGTCTTCCTAGTTCAGAGACAGCGAATGAACGCACTCACCTTCATCCTCGGGGCAGGTCTCCTCTACGGTCTACTCGCCACACTGGTTAAATCGGTCATTCAAAGAATTCAACAATCTCACTTTGAGTGGCTCACAATTACTTGCCTTGTTGCGGCTGTTCTGGCCATGGCGCTAGGAGGCTGGTTCGTCCAAAACGCTTACGCATCAGGGCCTCCAGACCTAGTAATCGCTGGCCTGACCGTTATCGATCCCATGGTGGCAGTAACCATTGGAATCATTGTTCTAGGTGAGGCCTCGTCTGCAAGCCCTCTGATATCAGTGATCTTCGCGGCCAGTGGTGCCACCGCGGCTTTGGGTGTCTGGCTGTTGTCTCGAGTGCATCCGGAATTGAAGTCCCAGCGATGAACACCATGACGGTAGTAATCGCCTGCGACACATTTGCACCTGACCGAAACGGTACTGCTACCTTTTCGAAGAATCTTGCAGTCAATCTTCAAAAGCGCGGGTATGAAGTGCACGTAATCGCGCCTGCTACTTCAAAGCTTTACGGCACGTTTCGGGAGCAACACGATGGTGTGCCCATCATTGTGCATCGACTAAAGAGTTACCGACTTCCATTTCAGCCGTCGCAACGATTCGTAAGCCCAGTTCGCCTTACCAATCGTTTGAGCGGGTTATTGAAAGCCATCAATCCGAGTGTTGTGCACATCCAATCTCACATCAATATCGGTCACCACGCTGCCATCGCGGCAGTGAAGAGCAAGATTCGCCTAGTTGCCACAAGCCATATCGACGCACAGAGCCTGGTTGAGAATGCTATTGCTGCTCCGAAGTTCGTGAAGAACTTCCTAACGAGACTTTTATTGAAGGATGCGGCGAGAGTTTTTAGGTCGGCCGAGTCGATTTCTGCACCAACCAAGCGTGCTGCTCAAATGCTCGATACAGCGGTGCGAGGTTTGCGAGTTCTCCCTCTCTCGGGCGGTGTGGATGTTGACATTTTCAATACCCTTCCAGAACCGAAACAGTCGTCTCGGAAGCTGCTCTATGTGGGTCGCCTAGACCGAGAGAAGCATGTTTATGTGCTGCTAGCGGCGCTGGCAAAGGTACCAGAATCGTCTAACATTTCGCTTGAGGTGGTTGGTTCAGGTTCCCAATCTAGTGAGCTGGTAAAGCTGGCATCTGAATTGGGAATTGAAGACCGAGTTCATTTTTCTGGCGAGCTTTCAGATGCTGATTTGTTGGCGAAGCTAGGGGAGTCCTCAGTTTTCGTAATGCCTTCTATTCAAGAGCTTCAGTCAATGGCAACACTGGAGGCAATGGCAGCTGGCCGACCAATTATTGCTGCAGACGCGTTAGCGCTACCTCACTTGGTTCACGATGGTGAAAATGGTTTTCTTTTCAAGCCGGACTCTCCTACGGATCTAGCCGTCAAGATTCAGAATATCTTCGATCTTCCAGCGAACGAGTTCGAACGACTTAGCCAGGGCTCTCGCGTTTTGGTGGAGTCTCATGACCTTGGTGCAACCGTAGACGTCTATGAGCGCCTCTACAAGGGCCTTCCGG
Source organism: Actinomycetota bacterium (assembly GCA_041172205.1). GTDB lineage: Bacteria > Actinomycetota > Actinomycetes > Actinomycetales > Microbacteriaceae > Rhodoluna. The sequence goes on from JBEDKG010000081.1 coordinate 2,669, forward strand.
TCGATGAAACAACACTCGACAACGATTCTGAATATCAAGCCCCTATTTCGACCACGAAGCGTTTCTCCAACTTCGTCCGCCGTAGTTCGAAAACTATTGAACGCGGCACGAATGGAGTTATCGAACGCCTTGATGAAGCTCGTGGCTCAGTAGTTGAAACTTTCTCCGACGTTCGCTTCTCGATTGAACGTCGTAGTCGCAAGGCCACCAAGAAACTCAGTAACTCGTTCAGGCGCATCCTTAACAGCATTCGCAAGGACGACTAGGCTTGTTACTTGTGACCAGGGGAGTTAGCTCAGCCGGTTAGAGCAGCGGACTCATAATCCGTCGGTCACGGGTTCAAGTCCCGTACTCCCCACATGTTGAAATTAAGGGTGCCGACCCGCGCTGATGAAGCGGTCCTGCGAAGGGCCTATCAAGAGCTTGAGGCAGAAGGTACGCAAAAGTTTCTCTTGCACGGCTTCGATGGTGAAGCGACAGATTTTAGTTACTACATCGAGACTCTCAGTCAATACTCTGAAGGCCGAGATCTTCCCGAAGGAATGGTTCAGGACACTTTTCTAATCGCAGAAGTAGGTGGCGAAATAGTTGGTCGAATTTCTATAAGACATGCCTTGAATGACTTTTTGTTCAACTACGGCGGCCACATTGGCTACATGGTCAGACCCGCATTTCGCATGAACGGCTACGCCTCTGAGATGCTGCGCCAAGCTTTACAGATAGCTAGAGATATCGATATTCAGCAAGTGCTCATCACCTGCAACGACGACAACATCGGTTCAATCAAAGTCATCGAAAAACACGGGGGAGTGTTAGAGAACAAGGTTGATGAAGATGGGCGTTTGCTTCGTCGCTACTGGATTGATAACTCTTAGTCGTTGAATTTTGCTTCGAGGTTACGCACTCCAGGAACTAACAATGCACCTACGACGGCGAGAACTGAAAGCCCGGCACCAATCAGCAGTGTGTTCTGAATTCCAATGCTAACGGCTAGCGGACCGGCAACCGTGATTCCAATTGGACCGAAGACAAACGAGCCGAACGAGTCGTAAGAGTTGACTCTGGATAGGGATTCGGAAGGCACATTCTGCTGGATTGTCGTAGCCCAAACAACGTAGAAGATGTCCATGGCGATGCCAACGGCAACAGCAGAAACTAATAATGCAATTAGCGGTTGCGCCGTTCCGAAAGTAAATAGGAAAAGCGGATCTGCCAGCATCAAGATCATGACCATACGTAGCGGGTGCTTTGGTCTTGCTTTGTTGGCGATGATTGTTCCGAGCAAGAAGCCTAAACTCATGAAACCCAGGACCAAGCCCCAGGTTGCCGCGCCGTCATACTTATCAAGAGTCTGCAATGCCCCTAGTACCGCCCAGACGGCCTCGAAACTCATGTTCAGTACAGCGAAAGCTACGACGATGGTTACCAGCCAGGAACGGG
>JBEDKG010000082.1:0-4019 GCA_041172205.1 Actinomycetota bacterium
AGCGTGCCCAACTTGCTCTGGGTTTGTTGAATCAAGCACAACGAGTTCAACGTCGGCAGTCTTGGTAATGACTTCTGGTGCGAGTGATGAACCGCCCATGCCACATAGGACAAAGCGAGTAACGCCGTTTTCGTTGAAATATGACTTCAACTCGAGGATGCCGGCAACCAGTGCCTGAGCCTCAGTCGCAGATGTGGTCCAACCCAAACGAATTGAGCTTTCAGCTTCTGCGTCTTTACCCCAGAGAGTGAAATCCTTCGCTGCGATTCGACTAGCGACTTTGTCGGCAACTAGTTGATCGATTACTGATTCGACAGCTTTGGCCGTTTTGCCATTAGTGGCTACTTTGAGAGTCATTACTTGGCAGCCTCAAGTGCGGCGTCAATGCTTGCCACAAGTTCGTTCCAAGAGATGATGAACTTCTCAACACCTTCGGTTTCAAGAAGTTCCGTAACTTCGTCGTAACTGATTCCAAGTTTGGCTAGCTGGTTCAGAACTTCGGTCGACTCGGTGTAGTGGCCAACAATTGAGTTCGCGGGAATAACTCCGTGATCGAATACCGCTTCCATGGTCTTTTCAGGCATGGTGTTGACCAACATTGGTGCTACTAGTTCGGTTACATACAGAGTGTCGAGAAGTGCTGGATCTTTTACTCCAGTCGAAGCCATCAGTGGGCGCTGCTTGTTTGCACCGCTGGCCTCAAGTTCAGCCCACTCAGAAGTTGCAAAGTCTTGCTCGAATACCTGGTAAGCCAAGCGAGCATTGGCCAGGGCAGCCTTGCTCTTCAATGCGATGGCCTCGTCGGTGCCAATTGCTTCCAAGCGCTTGTCGATTTCGGTGTCTACACGTGAAACGAAGAATGAAGCGACCGAGTGAATCTTCGACAGATCATGTCCGTTAGCCTGTGCCAACTTGATCCCCGCAATGTAAGCAGCAATTACTTCGTGGTAACGCTGAAGCGAGAAGATAAGAGTCACATTTACGCTGATTCCCTCGCCGATTACCGAGGTGATTGCCCCAAGACCAGCCTTGGTGGCAGGGATCTTGATCATCACGTTTTCGCGGTTTACCTTGGCGTAAAGCTCTTTGGCTTGCTTTACGGTGCCGTCGGTGTCGTGAGCCAATCCTGGTTCAACTTCAATGGAAACTCGACCGTCAAAGCCATTTGACTTCGCGTAAACGTCTTTGAAAATGTCACAGGCGTTTGCGACATCGACAGTGGTGATTTCGAAAATTGCTTCGGTGGCAGACTTTCCCAAGCCAGCAAGTTCAGAAACCTGAGGGCCGTAACCCTCACCCTTGCCAAGTGCCTGAGCAAAAATGGTTGGGTTGGTGGTTACGCCACTTACCGAACGGGTCTCGATCAATGAAGCCAAGTTACCGGACTCAATGCGTGAGCGGGAAAGGTCGTCGAGCCAAATGCTTACGCCGTTTGAATCAAGCTGAGCTAGGGGACTGGTCATGGTTATTACGCTTTCTTCAGGCTGCTCTTGGCTGCAGCAACAACATTTTCTACGGTCATTCCGAACTCGCGGAATAGGGTCTTGTAATCGGCCGAAGCGCCAAAGTGCTCGATCGAAACGGATTCACCGAATGGGCCAACATACTTGCTCCAGCCGAGGTTGAGTCCGGCTTCAACCGATACGCGAGCCTTGACGTTCCCAGGAAGCACCGAGTTACGGTAATCCTGCGACTGCTCTTCGAACCATTCCAGACACGGTGCAGAAACAACGCGGGTGGCAATGCCAGCAGCTTCTAGTTGAAGTCGTGCTTCTACCGCGAGCTGCAATTCTGAACCGGTGGCGATAAGAATCAGCTTTGGCTTGCCGTTGGATGCTTCGGCAAGAACATAAGCACCCTTCAAGGTGTTTTCGGCACCGGCAATAACGACGCCGGTGGAGTCCTTTTCACCACGCTTGAATACTGGGATGTTCTGGCGAGTCAATGCGATTCCCGATGGACCGTTCTGGTGCTCGAGCATTCCTTGCCACGCAAAAGAAGTTTCGTTTGCATCACCAGGTCGCACGATTGCTAGGTTCGGGATCGCACGCAAGGTTGCTAATTGTTCGATTGGCTGGTGAGTAGGACCATCTTCACCCAGTGCAACCGAGTCGTGAGTCCAAACAAAGATCGATGGAACACCCATCAGCGCTGCGAGGCGGACGGCTGGACGCATGTAGTCACTGAAGATTAGGAAGGTTCCACCGAATGGGCGAGTGTGACCGCTTAGGGTGATTCCATTCAAAATCGAGCCCATAGCGTGCTCACGGATACCGAAGTGAAGAACACGTCCATACTTGTCGCCGGTCCACTCGTGGGTTGACCACTCGTTTGGAACGAATGACTTGGCGCCGTTGATGGTGGTTAGGTTTGACTCCGCGAGGTCTGATGAACCGCCCCAAAGCTCAGGCATTACTGAAGCGATGCCGTTGATTACCTTGCCCGATGCGGCCCGGGTAGAAACTTCAGTGCCACCTTCAAATACAGGGAGCGACGAACCAAGTTCGGCTGGAAGTTCGCCTGCAACCAATCGGTTGAGTAGTGCCTTCTTCTCTGGGTTTTCCGAAGCCCATACGTCGAACGAGGCTTCCCAAACTTTGCGACTCTCGTCTGCGTAGTTTTGGTAACCACGGGTGTGAGCAATAACGTCTTCGTCAACCTGGAAGGTCTGGTTAGGGTCAAACCCCAGAACGTTCTTGAGTCCAGCAAGCTCCTCAGCACCAAGGGCCGAACCGTGAATCTTTCCAGTGTTCTGCTTTGACGGCGAAGGCCAACCAATAATGGTTCGAAGACGAATCAGAGATGGCTGATCGGTTACAGCTTTGGCCTTCTGGATTGCGTTGTAGAGTTCTTCGATGTCTTCGACGTAGTTACCGGTCTTGCGCCAGTCAACGGTCTGGGTGTGCCAACCGTATGAGTTGTAACGACCGATGATGTCTTCGGTAAAAGCGATGTTGGTGTCGTCTTCGATGGAAATCTGGTTGCTGTCGTAGATAACAACGAGGTTTCCAAGCTTCTGGTGACCTGCAAGAGAAGCCGCTTCCGAGGTGACACCTTCCTGCATGTCGCCGTCACCGGCAATTACATAGACGAAGTGGTCGAAAGGACTTGAGCCAGATGGAGCAGCTGGGTCGAAAAGACCGCGCTCATAGCGAGCCGAATAGGCGAAACCGGTAGCAGAAGCAAGGCCTTGACCAAGTGGACCAGTGGTAATTTCAACACCCTTGGTGTGCTTGTACTCTGGGTGGCCAGGAGTTGCTGAGCCCCAGGTGCGAAGTGATTTCAGGTCGTCAAGTTCAAGACCATAACCGTGTAGGTAGAGCTGGTTGTAGAGAGTTAGCGAAGAGTGGCCAACGCTCAGAATGAAGCGGTCACGACCCAACCAACGGTCGTCTTTAGGGTCATGACGCATCACTTTGTTGAATAGCAAATAGGCAACTGGAGCCAGCGAGATTGCGGTGCCTGGGTGACCGTTGCCAACCTTTTCAACTGCATCAGCAGCTAGGACACGAGCGGTGTCGACAGCCTTGGAGTCTAGATCGGACCATTGGAATGCTGACACAGCGACTCCTTGACGTTTTGGGAACATCTTTGATGTTCAATGAAATTGGAGGGCTTCGTTGCCTAGATACCTGCTTAGCGAAGTATGGTGCCAGTCTACTACCGAGGGTGCCTGTAAACTCGTCAGTGATGTCCAAGTTTCGCGCCTATGTCGCACTCACAAAACCCCGAGTCATTGAACTCCTGCTGGTCACTACGGTCCCGGCTATGGTTTTGGCAAACCATGGTTTTCCAAACATCTTCCTAGTTATAAACGTGCTCATCGGTGGAGCACTTAGCGCGGCTAGCGCAAACTCTTTCAACTGCTACATCGACGCCGACATCGACAGAATCATGGGACGAACCAAGGGTCGACCACTGGTTACGGGGGAGCTCACCAAAACCGAAGCACTGGTTTTTGCCTATGCCAGCGGTCTAGTTTCGTTCGTGTACCTGTGGTTTACAGCCGGCTGGCTATC
>JBEDKG010000083.1:0-4226 GCA_041172205.1 Actinomycetota bacterium
CAACCCAGCGAATAAACTCCCTGGTACTGACCCATGTGTTTTTCAACCGCCAAATCGAAACCAATACTCCAGCTACCGGCTGCCGCATAAAGTTCGCCCATGGTGTGCACCACCATTCCAACTCCGAGGACCGTTGCCGAAATCCAAAGAGGCAGGTTTGCCGACGCCGCGTAAATCAGGCAAGAACCCAGAAGGTAAACCGTTCCAAGCCTGAACTTTTTGACACTCACCATGATGTCGCCGGTGCCCTTGCTCATGCGGATTTGCAGGAAGGTCACAATTACGGTGTTGATCACAAACAGTACCGAGACCCACCATTTTGGTACTTCGGTGTAGTGCAAGATCCAAAGCGGCAGAGCGATTCCCTGAATTAGGAAGTGCAGAGAGACCACGCCGTTGAGAACCGTTGCCGCCAAGAATCGCCAGTCTTTGAAGGCCACCAATGAAATTGGGTCACCCTTTTTCACAGTTGGCTTCACGTGCGGTAGTCGCTTGATGAATGTGGCTGCCCACATAAACATGAGGAAATCCAAACCGATGGCCGCCTGATATGCCAGCTCGGTGTTGATCGCGAGCGCTACTCCCGCAAACACGGTTCCAATAGCGATACCGAGGTTAGCCATTGCTCGCTGGGCAGCTCGGATGCTTACGCGGTCCTCGCCAGTGCCAAGGGTTGCAATCACGGTTGAAGTTGCATTGTGGCCAACGGTGCCGGCAATCCAAACGAAAATGTTTACGACCAGCAATGACCAGAAGTCGCGAACGAACATAAGTGGAAGGAGCGCTAAACCTTCGATTACAAAAGCCCATAGGAGCACTCGCTTGGCGCCTAACCGGTCGGCAACTAGTCCGGCGGGAACCGACACCAATAGCGAAACCAAGCCACCAAGACCGAGCGCGATGGAAACCTCTAGAGGCGAAAGCCCAACAATCAGGGTGATGTAGATAACCTCGATGGTCATGAACAGACCGTTGCCCACACGGCTGATGATGGTCTGCCAAGAGATGGCGCGCACCACAGGGTCGTTCCTGAGCGCGCCTAAACCTAGTTTGGAAAGAATAAAGCGCATCATTCGAGCCTAAGTTATTTGGCTACTTTTCGATTGAGAATGAATCGAGAATCTGGCCGCGAGTGCCACGGAAAACCGCGTTTAGCGAGTAACTGTTTACATACAGAAACATCGCGCCGTAATGTTTGTCGTCGCAGCCTTGGCTTCCGTAAACCAACTTCTTGCACTTGTAGAGCTTTGCTCCACCGGTTCCGTTCACCACATAAATTCCACCACGACGGATGATGCGTTCGTAGGTGTGGTCGTGACCACTCAGGACCAGGTCGGCTCCGAGGTCGGCGTAGGGCCATTGGTAGCGCTTGGTGGAACCGTGCTTTGCCGAAGAGTATGGCGGATGGTGAAGAACGACCACCTTGAATTTTGCAGTGGACTTTTTCAGTTCCGCGGTAAGCCAATCTAACTGCGACAGACGCACCGACTTCGACATAAGACCTGCGGTGCTGTCCAAGATAAAGAAGTCAACTCCGGATTTCGCTGAATATACATAGCTGCGATTCCACATGTTGGTCTTGAAAAAGGCGTCAAAGCGGCTGATTCCAACCATGTAGTCGTGGTTTCCAGTTGCAGCCACAAGCTTCTGGGGGTAGTAACGGCCAACCATTTTTTCGTAACTCTTCTTGGTGTAGTTGTTATCACCGAGGGTCAGTACAAAGCTCGGATTGTGGGCGGCAACCATTTTGGCAACCTGACCTTCTCGAGCGCGGCCGCTTCCAAAGTCGCCAACTACAGCAATTACCTCCGGCGAAACCGAGTAGTCCGAGGTTTTTTCATTTGCACTGGGTGTGGAACATGCGGGCAAGAGCACTGAGAGCGACAGGGTCAACGCCAAAGCCAAAAGGCGTCTGAGTTTTCCGCTGGTTGCCATCACATTCGAGTGTAGTTGGGCGGTGTTTAGAAGGTGAGTCTCTTGAAAATAACAAACGGAATCAGGCGAACCACCAGCATGATGTAACGCCACAGACTTGGCGCGTAAATCACGCGACGCTTTGCCAACAGGCCTGCGACGATCACTTTGGCAACATCGTTCGGGTCGGCCATTTTGCCACTGTGAGTAGCCGTCATTGGCGTAGCGGTTGGTCCCGGTTTGATTAGGCAGACCGAAACGTCGCTTGCACCAAAACGTTGCTGCAAACCTTCGGTGTAGTTTTCGATCAGCGCCTTCCCGGCACCGTAGGAGTAGTTGTAGGCACGACCTCGGTCGCCGGCAACCGAGCCAATCACCCCGAGAGTACCAAACCCTTGCTTCTCCAAAGCCCCGGCAAAGCTTTCCGCAACCACGGCCACGGAAACAGCATTGAGTTCTAACTCGTGCCTGAGGTACTCGAGGTCGCTGGAAGCTTTCTTCTGATCGGTCAGGGACCCTTGCGCAATAAGGGCTAAGTCGATTGCCGACTTTGACACCTTTTCAACTAAGGAACCAATCGAAGTCGTCGAAGTGAAATCAACCAGTTCAACCGAAAACTTTGACTCTGGGAAACGTAACGCGAGGTCATTGGCGGTTGCGGTCAAACGCTCCCCAGAACGCCCGACCAAAACGAACTCGTGACTTCCGGTTTCGGCTAAGCGCTTCACACAGGCAATTGCAATTACCGAGGTGGCAGAAACAACGACAACACGCATGCTAATCAATCACCCTTCGGGCAAAGTCCGAAGAAATCTTCGGGTCACGAAACTTTGCGAACTCGGCCACACCAGGGAACCCGGTCTGGAACATCTCTCGGCTCATCCGAGCATCCTTGCTCGGGTTCAATGTGCCACCCGCCTCCAGAACAATCCTGTCCAGAGTTTTGAAAAGTTGCTCGGTTTTTTCACCGCGGTTTGGGAAGTCCAAGGCCAGGGTCACGCCAGAGCGTGCGAACGAGAGAAGTCCGGCAGGTTTGCGATCACCAAAGGTTTTCAAGACTGCCAAGAACGAACCCTGTCCTGATTTCTTAATTGCCGAAAGCATTTCCTCGGTGGCCTCGCTGGCATGCGGCATTGGCACAACCGATTGGTATTGGAAGAACCCCTTTGGTCCATAAATCCGATTCCAATTTCCAACGCCGTCGAGCGGGTAATAAAACTCACGGTAATGCACTTCGCGTCGTCCGGCGCCTTTGCGTTGCAACTCGAAGTATGCGGAGTTGAAAATGTCTAGCGAAAGCTTGTTGACCAGTGAAATAGGCGGGGTGAATGGCACCGAAAGGCCAAGTCCACCCGGCTCCGCTTCACCTGCATACTTGCGAGCCGACGAATTTCCGCGAGTAAATGATCCTCGTCCAGCCTTTAAGGTTGAACAGTCGAACCAGGAAACCGAAGCTTGCCAACCTTGCGCTTCCGTTTCTTCGGATAGCGCAAAGAACTCGGACAGGTTTGCGTAAGGGATTACTTCGGAATCAAAATATGGTCCGGCAACTGCTCGAAGTTGCAGGGTCACGGTAGCGATAAAGCCGGTGAGGCCAAGGCCACCAATCGTGGCTCTAAACATTTCCGAGTTCTCAGCAGGTGAGCACTGCAGTACTTGGCCGTCTGAGCGATAGAGAGTCAAGCCCAAAACATGGTCGCCGAAGGTGCCTGCAAAGTGGTGGTCCTTGCCATGGACGTCGTTCGCCACCGCGCCCCCAACGGTTACAAACGAAGTGCCTGGAGTAACCGGCAGCATCCACCCCTGTTTCACAAAAGTTCTCTGGATGTCGCTTAGAAGCACACCCGCTTCACACTGCAAGACGCCAGTCGAGGCGTCCCAGTGAATCATTCGATTTAGCGAAAGCGAGCTAATTGCCTTAGCTCCTGTGGTCAGTGCCACGTCGCCGTAACTCTTGCTCATGCCAACCGGCAGAAAGGATTCCGCGCCAAGATCCCCTGCAATTTCACCCACCCAATGTGGTTGAAATGAACCTGAGGCTTCCGCAGACTGACCGCCGAACGAAGTTAGTTTCATAGCCCAAGACCTATGTGCGCTAGCACCAACGAAGCTCCCATAAGGACCACGGTGACCAGACTTTGCCAGTCGCGGAATAGAAATAAGACAGGGTCTTGGTTCATCTCGCCGCGATGCGCTTTGAACCACATGCGACCGATTAGATACATGAGGAACGGGATTGCCAACCAGCCAATCTGTGGAACCGCGTAGGTTTCGCGAATGGCCGCGCTGTCCAAATAGAGAGCGAAAATAAG